>NZ_JBHWHH010000112.1:0-24570 GCF_042732555.1 Nocardia sp. NPDC059764 | reverse complement strand
GCGGTGGACCGTGCCACCGGCGACGGAGCCACGGCCGGGTGAGCCGTGCCGTTGACGGCCGACGGGGCGCCCGGGCGGCGGGGAGCCGCGGCGGGCGGGGTGTCGGTCAGCGGCTGCCGGGCGCCCGGGATCCGCGACGCCGGAACCTCGCGGCGGGTGCCCAGACCGAAGCTCCGAGCCGGGCCCGCCTGGCGGGCAACGGGATTCGCGGCCTCGTGCGGGTTGTCGATGCACTCGGCCGGGTCCAGGGCGAGACGGTAGCCGCGCTTGACGACGGTCTGGATGGCCTTGGGGGTGCCCAGGCCCGCCCGCAGGCGGGCGATGGCGGTCTCCACGGCGTGGGTGTCATCGCCACCGCCGGGGAGGGCGGCGAGCAGGTCCTCGCGGGAGACCACGCGGCCCGGCTGGCGGGCCAGCGAACGCATGAGCGCCATCGGCGCGGGCGCCAGCTGCCGCACCTGACCGTCCACCACGACGCAGCCGCCGCGGACGCTCAGGACGTGACCGGCGGCCTGAATCCGGTTGGCGCGCCGGGGCAGTTCCTCGGCGACGTGCCGGGCCAGCGCGCCCAGGCGGGCACGACCGGGGCTCGTGGTGGGCACGCCCAGCTCCTCCAGCGGCGCGGCCGTGATCGGGCCGACACAGGCGGGCAGCACCCGGGTGCGGAAGGCGTGCAGTACCGCCTCCAGCAGACCGGTTTCCTTGGCGCGCATGAGAAGTGAGGCGACGGCCGGGGCGCTGGTGAAGGTCACGCAGTCCAGTCCGGCCGTGACGATCCCCTCGATGAGGCGATCCATCGGCGTGCGGTCGTCCGGCGGGATCCACCGGTAGACGGGCACCGGAACCACGTCGGCTCCGGCGCAGCGCAGCACCTCGCAGAAGTCGGGGACGGGCTCCCATTCGGTGGTCGCGCCGTGCAGCTGCACCGCGATCCGCACCCCCTCGACGCCCTGCGCCAGCAGGTGATCGAGCACCTCGGCACTGGATTCCGAAGCGGGAGACCATTCTTCGCGCAGCTCGGCCGCGCGGATGGCGCCCTTGGCCTTCGGGCCGCGGGCCAGCATGCGGGTCGAGGCCAGCGTGGAGCGCAGCTCCTCGGCCAGGCCCCAGCCCTCCGCGGCCTCCATCCAGCCGCGGAAGCCGATGCCGGTGGTGGCGACCGCGATCTGCGGCGGGTCGGCGACCAGCTGTCGCGTCACCCGCTCCAGCTCGTTGTCGTCGGCCAGCGGAATGATCCGGATAGCCGGGGCGGAAACGACATTCGCGCCCCGGCGGGTCAGCAGGGTGCCGAGTTCATCGGCGCGCCGGGCCGCCGTGATGCCGACGGTGAATCCGGCCAGCGGGGTACCGCCGTCGACCTCGGTCATGCGGTACCGCCGACGAATTGCACAGGGTCGTTGGACACCGACACCACACCGTCGGCGGTACGCACCGCGTACACCGGCAGCGAGATGGTGTCGTCGTCCAGGCAGCGCCCGTCGATCAGCGAGAAAGCCTGCTTGAGCAGCGGAGACGCCACGACGGGCTCGCCGCCGCGATCGCCGACCAGACCGCGCGACATGACCGCGGCGCGTCCGAACGGATCGATATTGCCGACCGCGAACAGCGTGCCGTCGGTGGTGAGGAACAAGGCCGCCTGGCGGCCGCCCTTCAGCAGCACCGCCACGCCGCGGCCGGGGATCAGATAGTCCTGTCGGCAAGCCTGGGTCCACCCCGAGGTGGTGGTGGTGACTGCGGTGCCGGGTGTGTCGATCACGGTCATCGGTAACTCTCCTCCGAACGCCTTACCTATTGGTACCGGCGCCCTGTTTCCAAGTCGTTAAGCAGTCATTTCCCGTGCGTGGCGGGTGCTGTGGCCGACGCCGCACTCACCGGCAGCTCCGGGATACCGAGCAGGACCGGCACCTTGCGCTCGCCGCTCTCGTCGAAACCGATGGTCGGGTCCGCCTCCTCCGGGGCGTTGACGAAGGACACGAAGCGCGACAGCTTGCCCTCGTCCTCCAGCACCGCGGCCCACTCGTCCTTGTAGCCGTCGACGTGCTTGGCCATGGCGGCCTCCAGGTCGGCGGCGATGCCCAGGCTGTCGTCGCAGACCACGGCCTTGAGGTAGTCGATGCCGCCCTCGAGGGCCTCCTGCCACGGCGCGGTGCGCTGCAGGCGGTCCGCGGTGCGGATGTAGAACATCAGGTAGCGGTCGATGTAGCTGATCAGCGTCTCGTCGTCGAGCTCGCCGGCCAGCAGCACCGCGTGCTTCGGGGTCAGACCGCCGTTGCCGCCGACATAGAGGTTCCAGCCGTTCTCGGTGGCGATGACGCCGACGTCCTTGCCGCGGGCCTCCGCGCACTCCCGGGCGCAACCCGAGACCGCCAGCTTCAGCTTGTGCGGGGAACGCAGTCCGCGGTAACGCTTTTCGAGCAGCACCGCCATGCCGACCGAGTCCTGCTGGCCGTAGCGGCACCAGGTCGAGCCGACGCAGGACTTCACCGTGCGCAGCGACTTGCCGTAGGCGTGACCGGACTCCATGCCGACATCCACCAGGCGCTGCCAGATCAGCGGCAGCTGCTCGACGCGGGCGCCGAACAGGTCGATGCGCTGACCGCCGGTGACCTTCACGTACAGGTCGAATTCCTTGGCGATCTCACCGATGGTGATGAGCTGGTCGGCGGTCACCTCACCGCCGGGCATCCGCGGCACGACCGAGTAGGTGCCGTTCTTCTGCAGGTTGGCCAGGAAGTGGTCGTTGGTGTCCTGCAACGAGGCCTGCTCGCCGTCGAGGATGTGATCGCTCGAGGTGGAGGCCAGGATGGAGGCCACCGTCGGCTTGCAGATATCGCAGCCGGTGCCCTTGCCGTACTTGGCGATCAGGCCCGAGAAGGTGCGGATACCGGTCGACTGGATGATGTGGAACAGCTCGGCGCGCGACTGCGAGAAGTGCTCGCACAGCGACTTGGAGACCTCCACGCCCGACTGCTCCAGCAGCTTCTTGAGCATGGGAACGCAACCGCCGCAGGAGGTTCCGGCATTGGTGCAGCTCTTGATGGCCGGGACGTCGCAGGCGCCGTCGGCGATCGCGCCGCAGATGGAACCCTTCGAGACATTGTTGCAGGAGCAGATCTGCGCGTCGTCGGGCAGCGCGTCCGCGCCCAGTTCCGCACCGGCCGGGGAGATCAGCGCGGCCGGATCGGCGGGCAGCGGGCGGCCGACCAGCGGACGCAGCGCCGAGTACTGGGTGGCGTCACCGACCAGGATGCCGCCGAGCAGGGTCTGCGCGTCGTCGGAGACGACCAGCTTGGCGTAGGTGCCCTTGGCGGCGTCGTGCAGCACCACCGACAGCGCGCCCTCGGTCTTGGCGTGCGCGTCACCGAAGGAGGCCACGTCCACGCCGAGCAGCTTCAGCTTGGTCGACATGTCCGCGCCCGGGAACTCGCCCTCACCGCCGAGCAGGCGGTCCGCGACCACCTCGGCGGTGCTGTAACCCGGGGCCACCAGGCCGTAGCAGACGCCCTCGACCGCGGCGACCTCACCGATGGCGTAGATGCTCGGGTCCGAGGTGCGCAGGCCCAGGTCGGTGATGACACCGCCGCGCGGGCCGACCTCGATGCCGGCGGCCTTGGCGATCTCGTCTCGGGGACGCACACCGGCGGCGAAAACCACCAGGGCGGCCCGCAATTCGCTCTCGTCGGACAGCTTGACGATCAGCTTCTCCGCGATCGGGGCCGCGTCGTCGGATTCGATCGAGGCGGTGCCGACACCGGTGTGCACGGCCAGGCCGAGCTCGGTGACCAGCTTCTCCAGGATCGCGCCGCCGCCCTCGTCGACCTGGGCGGGCATCAGCCAGTTGTTGTACTCGACCACGTGCGGGGTCATGCCCAGCAGGCGCAGCGCGTTGGCCGCCTCCAGGCCGAGCAGACCGCCGCCGACCACCACGCCGACCGCACCCGGACCGGCCGCCTCGGCGGTGGCCCGGATGCCGTCGAGATCCTCGAGGGTGCGATAGACGTAGCAGCCCTCGACGTCGGAGCCCGGCACCGGCGGCACCCAGGCGTAGGAGCCGGTCGCGAGAACCAGTGCGTCGTAACCGATCACGTCACCGGTGGAGGTGGTCACCTTGCGGGCGGCCTTGTCGATGCTGTCGGCGCGCACGCCCAGCCGCACCTCGACCAGGTCGTCGCCCTCGTAGTCGTTGCCGGGCAGGGCCAGCGCGGAGGTCTCCCAGATGCCGACGTAGGAGGACAGCCCGACGCGGTCGTAGGCGGCCAGCTTCTCCTCGCTGAGCACGATGATCTGCCAGGCGCCGGCCTCGTCACGGGAGCGCAGGGCCTCCACGAAGCGGTGTCCGACCATGCCGTGGCCGACGACGATCGCGGTCTTGCGTTCGATGCTGTGGGTCATGACGGTGTCCCTTTCGAGCTGGACGGTCAGGCGCGAGCCGACGGAGTGGACGAGGCGGTGTTGGACGCGAGATCGATGGCGGCGGAGCCGGATTCGGCCTCGAGGACCAGCGCTTCCGCCTCGACGACGACATCGGTGTCGGCGGTCTCGGTGGACAGCGCCCGCAGGCTCGGGCGGCGCATGAAGACCGCCCAGCAGACCAGGCCGCACAGCACGTAGAAGGCCATGAAGACCCAGAAGGCGGTGGTCGCGGACTTGGTGGAGGCGTAGGAGGTGCGCAGCATCAGGTTGATGCCGACGCCGCCCAGGGCGCCGATCGCGCCGACGAAGCCGATCAGCGCGCCCGAGGTGTTGCGGGCCCACGCCGCGCGGCTGGCCGAATCACCGTCCAGCGAGCGGGATTTGGCCTCGAACACGGACGGGATGATCTTGGTGACCGCACCGTTGCCGATACCGGAGATGACGAACAGCGCGGTGAAACCGATGATCATGGCCACCAGCACGCCGCCCTTCGGGTGCCCGGCGTGATCGCCCATGGTGGACGACACCGCGACCACCACGGCCGCGAGCGTCATGGCGACGAAGGTGTACAGCGTGACCTTGCTGCCGCCGATCCGGTCGGCCCACTTGCCGCCGTACGGGCGGGCCAGCGAACCCAGCAGCGGGCCGATGAAGGCGATCTGCGCCGCGTGCAGCGCCGCCGCGGAGACGCTCGCGCCGCCCGCCTTGAAGGTGATCTGCAGGACCTGGCCGAAGGCGAAGCTGTAGCCGATGAACGAGCCGAAGGTGCCGATGTAGAGGAAGGCGATGGCCCAGGACTGCGGGATACGCAGCGCCTTGATCATGTAGGACAGATCGGCCTTCTGGTTCTTGACGTTGTCCATGAACAGGGCCGCGCCCACCGCGGCCACCGCGATCAGGACCAGGTAGACCGCGCACACCACCGAGGCGTTGCCGTAGGCGTTGCCCAGAGTGGCGATGACCCCCAGGCCGATCAACTGCACGACCGGGACACCGATATTGCCGCCACCGGCATTGATGCCCAGCGCCCAGCCCTTGAGCCGCTGCGGGAAGAAGACGTTGATGTTCGACATCGACGACGAGAAGTTGCCGCCGCCCAGGCCCGCGAAGGCCGCCACGACCAGGAACGTCGTGTAGGAGGTGCCCGGCTGGTTGATGAAGTACAGCGTCAGCAGCGTCGGGATCAGCAGCAGCAATGCGGACACGATGGTCCAGTTGCGGCCGCCGAACTTCGCGGTCAGCACGGTGTAGGGGATCCGCATGAAGCCGCCGACCAGGGTCGGGACCGCGCCCAGGAAGAACTTGCCGGCCGGATCGATGTGGAAGACATCGGTCGGCATGAACAGCACCATGACCGACCAGATCGACCACACCGAGAACCCGATGTGCTCGGCGAAGACCGACCAGATCAGATTGCGGCGCGCGATGTCCTTACCACCGGCTTCCCAAGCCGCGACATCTTCGGCATCCCAATGCTCGATGTCGCGCTTGCGGGTCAGCGTCGTCAACAAGAGGCCCTCCTGAAATCTGGATGGCCCCAAGGTAGAAAACGGGTATTGCGGTGATGCTGCGCGAAATGTCCGCTAAATCAACGGTTGCTCACGATTACCGGGATGCCGACGTGAGAAGTGGCCCAATGTTTCGCCCGTGTGACACAACGGTTTCCGACGGTCACAAACCGCCTGAAAACGAGAATCCGAGCCGTGAGGTGAGAGCCTTGCCACAAAGCATGGACCCAACCTCACGACTCGGCAACTCGAACAGTGAAATTCCCCGCTAGTTCTGGGCGTGTCAGTTCCAGGTGTCTTCCAGGAAACGCGGCTTGCACGCCACCCAGGCGCCCGCCATCAGGATCAGCACCGCCACGGTGAGGAAGGCGAACGGCACCGGCCAGCCGCCGGTCATGGTGTGCAGCGCGCCGAACAGCAGCGGTCCCACGCACGCCACCGAGTAGCCGACGCCCTGGGTGAAGCCCGACAGCGCGGCCGAACCGGCGCCCGTGCGGGTGCGCAGATTGATCAGCGTCAACGCCATCGGGAAGGTCGACGGACCCAGGCCCAGCGCCAGCACCCACACCAGCGGGGCGCTCATCGGCGCGAACAGCAGGCCGGCGAAACCGATGAAGAAGAACACCGCGCAGCCGATCACCACCGGGAACGGATTGACCATCCGGCCCACCACGATCGGCGCGCTCAAGGCCGCGACCAGGCCGATCAGCGCGAAGACGCCGACCATCGAGCCGCCGAACGCCGCGTCCGCGCCCGCGTCGCCGAAGATCGTGGGCAGCCAGGTGAACATCGAATAGGTGATCAGCGAGGTCATGCCGAACATGAAGGCCATGCCCCAGGCCAGCGGCGAGCGCCACACCTTGCCGGTGGCCGCGTCGCCGGCGTCCGCGGGCAGCTCGGTGGTGTCGAAGCGGGCGTTCGCGCCGCGGGTGCGCAGCACCGCGATCCACGGCAGCGCGGCGGCGAAGGCCAGCGCGGCCCACATGCCCAGCGACAACCGCCAGCCGTGCGCATCCGCGATCGGGACCGTGATCAGCGCCGGGAACACCGTGCCCAGCTGCACCATCACGATGTAGACCGAGCTGAGCAGCGCCAGCCGATCCGAGAAGTACCGCTTGACCAGCGGCGGGATCACCACATTGCCGATGCCCATACCGGCCAGCGCGAAGGCCGAGAAGGCCAGCAGCTGCCAGGTGTCGGGCACCAGGGCGCGCAGCACCGAGCCGATGCCGGTCATGAGCATGGCCGCCAGCGCGGTCATCTCCAGGCCGAAACGGCGCGAGAGCACGGGGGTGAGCAGGCCGCCGAGGGCGAACATGGCGGTCGGCAGCATGCCGAAGACGCCGACCACGGCGGTGGAATAGCCGATGTCGTCGCCGATGCGGGCGGCCAGCGGGGTGAACGCGGTGACCGCGATACGCAGGGTCAGCGCGGACATGACGATGGCGACCAGTACCAGCAGACGGCCCTCGAAGAGAGCGCGCCTGGAAATCGCGGGCTGGAGCTTCGGCGCTTCGAGATGGACGCGCCCCGGCTCGGCAGGGGTACGGGTCATGCCCCGCCCGGGGGCCATCGTCTCATCCATCGTCGCAGTCACCACGAAATCATAGGATGACCCGATGATGTGATGCAACGAATGTGAGGCAAGGTACGCTGTCCCCCGTGCAACCAGTCCGGCGCACGAGCCTCATCGCCCAGGTGACCGAGCAGCTTCGTGCCGAAATCCGTTCCGGCCGTTGGGCCGTCGGCTCGCGCATCCCCACCGAGCCCGAACTCACCGAACTCACCGGCACCGGCCGCAATACCGTGCGCGAGGCCGTGCAGGCCCTTGTGCACGCCGGCATGCTCGAACGCAGACAGGGCTCGGGCACCTACGTCATCTCGACCTCCACCCTCGGCGGCACCCTCACCGAGTACTTCGCCGACGCCCAGCAGCGCGACGTCCTCGAACTGCGCCAGGCCCTCGACACCACCGCCGCCCGGCTGGCCGCCACCCGCCGCGACGACCACGACATCGCCGAACTCCGGCGGCTGCTCGACGACCGGACCCGGCTGTGGGACAGCGACTTCGACGCGGCCATCGAGGCGGACGTGCAACTGCACCGCGCCATCGTGGTCGCCAGCCACAACGCGGTGTACCTCGAGTTCTACGACTCGCTGCTACCGGTGATCGCCGCGGGCATCCGTTTCCGCTCCGCGCGCGAGGGCGAGACCTACCATGACGAGCATGCCGAGCTGGTGGCCGCGGTGATCGACGGCGACCCCGACCGGGCGGCCCGCACGGCCAACTGCTTCCTGGACTCGCTCATGGCCGAATACCGGACGCTCGATAAGAATTTCGGGTAACCGAAGGGTCACCATGCGAATCTGGGCCAAGTGAGCCCGAATTGTCATCTCCGTCATGGAAAAACACCCGAACGTAAAACGGGCTTCCTACGGTTGACGGGACCGCAGATGAGGGCGGTCGCATCAGCCGAGAGGACAACCGCTCATGGCAACAGTTATCGAGCCTACCGAAATCACGTATCAGAAACGCGGGCGCTGGATCGACCGTTGGGAACCCGATAACACCGAATTCTGGGAAAACGGGGGTAAACAGACCGCCCGCAAGAATCTGATCTTCTCGGTATTCGCGGAGAACCTCGGATTCAGCGTGTGGGTGCTGTGGGCCAGCGTCGTCACCGCCATGGGCTCGGCCGGATTCGCCTTCCTGGGCAAGAACAATCCCGACGCCGTGAACAACGCCCTGCTGCTCACCTCCACCCCGACCCTGGTCGGCGCGGCGCTGCGGGTGCCCTACACCTTCGCGATCCCCCGCTTCGGCGGCCGCGCGTTCACCGCGTTCAGCGCGGGCATGCTGCTGCTGCCCACACTGGGCCTGGCCTATTTCATCAACCAGCCCGGCACCCCCATGTGGGTGTTCATGCTGCTGGCCGCCATCGCCGGTGTCGGCGGCGGCAACTTCTCGTCCTCCATGGCGAATATCAACTTCTTCTTCCCCGAAGGCAAGAAGGGCGCGGCCCTGGGCATCAATGCCGCGGGCGGCAATCTCGGTGTGGCACAGACACAATTGTTCGTACCGCTCATCATCACGCTGGGCACCCACATCATGGCCAAGGACGCCGCCGGATACCGCTTCGGCATCACACTCGCGGTGCTGGTGTGGATTCCGTTCATCCTCGCCGCTGTCTTCGGCGCACTGCGCTACATGGACTCCATCCACGGCGCGAAGTCCGACGGCAAGTCCTACAAGCTGGCCCTGAAGAACCGGCACACCTGGATCATGGCCGTGCTCTACATCGGCACCTTCGGTTCCTTCATCGGCTTCTCGTTCGCCTTCCCGACCCTGCTCAAGGCCAACTTCCCGAGCCTGGCCAAGATCGGCTGGATGAGCACGCTGGGCAACCTCGCCTTCCTCGGCGCACTGGTCGGATCCTTCTCCCGGCCCTTCGGCGGCTGGATCGCCGACAAGCTGACCGGCGCCCGGATCACGGTTTACGTATTCGGCGGCATGGCCGTCGCGACCGCTCTGATCATGGTTTCCCTGTCCGCCAAGAGCTTTCCGCTCTACCTGGCCTCGTTCCTGCTGCTGTTCGTCCTCACCGGCATCGGCAACGGCTCCACCTATCGGATGATCCCGTCGATCTTCGGGGCCGAGGCGCGCCGCTACGCCAGCGAGCACGGCGAAGACATCAGCGATGCCATGGCCTCAGCCAAACGACAGGCGGGGGCGGCGATCGGCGTCATCGGCGCGGTCGGAGCCTCGGGCGGCTGGATCCTGCAACAGGCGCTACGCCTGTCGAATGTCCACTACCACACCATGGCTCCGGCGTTCTGGGCCTACGCGGCAGCGTTCCTGGCCATGGCCGCGGTCACCTGGTGGTTCTACCTGCGGTCCTCGTTCGCCATCGGCCGCGCGCCCTCGCTGGCCCACGCGAACGTGTAGAGACTCCCCAATCGCCCCTGGGGAACGGAAAGGCCGCACCGGAATTCGTCGCCCGGTGCGGCCTTTCCGCATGGTTCGCGGGGACCCCTAGAGCAGCAGGCGGGTCATGTCCGCGGTGCGGGCCAGACCCGGGAACGCCTCGGGGGTCGAGCGCGGGTGCAGGGCGTGCACGGCCAGCCGGAACATGACCGCGCGCACCAGCATCTGCGGCCACTCGGGCAGCTGGGCCCAGCGCTCCATCAGACCGTCGTCCGCGCCGCCCCAGGACAGGGCGTCCACCACGATGACCGCCGCCGCCCACGGCGCGGGACGCCAATAGGGGGTGATATCGGTCAGGCCGGGCGCGTAACCGCCGGAGAACAGCACGGTGCCGAACAGGTCGCCGTGCACCAGCTGCGGGGGCGTGGTCACCGGCTTGCACAGGGTCGACAACTGGGTGATCAGGGTCAGGCTGCGGTCGCCGTCCGGCGAGGTGGTGGGCAGCATGCCGCCCAGCTTCAGGCTGCGCAGCGGAACCGCTTCCCACGCCGCCCTATCCGCGGCCGCGAACACGTCCACGTCGGCCCACGGCGCGACCGGCTGCGCGGCCAGGAAACGCGGGCGTTCCAGTTGCGCGGTCACCTCGTGCAGCCGCAGCGACAGCGACACCACTTCGTCGTGACGCGGTTCCGGCACGCCTTCGAGGTAGGTGTCGGCGCGCCAGCCGGATACGACATACCGTCCATCGGTGGCCCGTACCGGCCGCGCCAGGCGCAGCCCGTCCACCCGCAGCGTCTCGCGCACCTTCGCCGACCAGGCGGCCCGCGCATGATCGGTCACCGGGCTCAAGACGACATCGCCACACCGCCAGCCGCCATCCCAGTTCCCCAACGGGACCGGCGGTTCCTCGCGCAACCCGAAGGTTGAGCGCACATGCTCAGGAGGTTCCACAACAGTCATCGTCACGCGCGTACGGTACCGCTGGCCAGGTTTTCGCGACCCTCGCCGCGCCGACCGTTCCACACGCCGAAACCATGGTGTGAAACACCGGCGACCGAGGCGTTACCTCCGGGCTCCCGGACCGCCACCGGACAGGCCCCGCGCTACCGCCGAGGGCCCGTCCGCGCGGACTCAGTAGACCGGCAGCGAGGGGTCGATCTGGTTGGCCCAGGCGATGATTCCGCCCTGCAGGTGGGTGGCATCGGAGAAGCCCGCGTTCTTCAGGGCCGCGAGCGCCTCCGCGGAGCGGATACCGGTCTTGCAGTGCAGCACGATCGGGGTGTTCTGCGGCAACTCCGACAGCGCCTCACCCGAGAGGATGCGGTCCTTGGGGATCAGGGTCGCGCCCTCGAGCCGGACGATGTCCCATTCCACGGGCTCGCGCACGTCGATGATGGCCACATCCTTGCCCGCGTCCAGCATCTCCTTGAGCTCACGGGCGGTGACGGTGGAGCCGATGGCCGCGGCCTGGCCCTCCTCCGACACCACGCCGCAGAAGGCGTCGTAGTCGATGAGCTCGGTGATCGGCTGACGCTCCGGATCGCGGCGCAGCTTGATGGTGCGGTAGCTCATGTCCAGTGCGTCGTACACCATGAGCCGGCCGAGCAGCGGGTCGCCGATACCGGTGATCAGCTTGATCGCCTCGGTCACCATGATCGAGCCGATGGACGCGCACAGCACGCCCAGCACGCCGCCCTCGGCGCAGGACGGGACCATGCCCGGCGGCGGGGCCTCCGGGTACAGGTCGCGGTAGTTGATGCCCCTCTTTTCACCATCCGGCGCGTCGGGGGCGTCCTCCCAGAAGACGGAGACCTGGCCCTCGAAACGGTAGATGGAACCCCACACGTACGGCTTGCCCGCCAGCACGGCGGCATCGTTGACCAGGTAGCGGGTGGCGAAGTTGTCGGTGCCGTCCACGATCAGGTCGTACTGCCGGAACAGCTCGATCGCATTGTCGGGCTCGAGCCGAATCTTGTGCAGCCCCACCGTGATTCCGGAATTGATCTCCAGAATCGAGTCGCGGGCGCTGTCTGCCTTGGAGCGGCCGATATCGGATTCGCCGTGGATGATCTGCCGCTGCAGGTTCGACGCGTCGACCTCGTCGAACTCGACGATGCCGAGGGTGCCGACACCGGCGGCGGCCAGGTACAGCAGCGCCGGGGAGCCGAGCCCGCCCGCGCCGATCACCAGCACCTTGGCGTTCTTCAGACGTTTCTGACCGTCCACCCCGAGATCCGGAATGATCAGATGGCGGCTGTAGCGGGCGACCTCGTCCCGGGTCAGCTCCGCCGCCGGCTCCACCAAGGGCGGCAGGGAGGAATGCGATGCTGTCACGTGTGCGGACTCCTCAATCGAATTCGCCGGAAACTCGCGGCCATTCCTGCAACACAGAGACCGGGGCCGTTCTTCCCCAAGCCTAGTCCTCGACGAACCGGGGTCGCTCAGGCGCGGGGGTAGGGCCAGGGGTTGAAGCGGCAGGTCTTGCCGTCCATCGGCACCACGCCTTCGGGATCCAGCTTCGCGATGTCGTTGTTCCGGGTCCCGAAGGTCTGCTGCATCATGACCGGAGCCAGACCGCCGTCGGTCTCGCACGGCTGATGCTCGTGGTAGCCGAGGGCATGGCCCACTTCATGATTGATCTGGTACTGCCGATACGAGCCGACATCGCCCTCGAAGGCCGGGGCCCCGCGCACCCACCGCACCTCCGAGAGCACGACGCGGCCCAATTCGGTGTTGTAGCAGGAGGAGTCGACCGGGATCTCGAAACCGCACGACTTGCGGGTGGTGTCCCGCGAGGTCAGCGAGATGCGGAAGTCCGGGTTGCCGGTGTCGACGCGGCGCAGCGCGAAGCGCGGATCATGGGTCCAGGACTTGGGATTGGCGAGGGTGGCATCGATCATCTGCGCCACCGCCGCGTCACCGCCCAGGGACGCGGTGTCCACCCCGTTCTCGATCTCGACGGAGTAGGTGAAGGCGTGCTGGGCGCCGGCGCCGACCTGAGCGGTGGTGCCCGGGATCACCCGCCAGGTGCCCGCGCCGGTGTCGGTGTAGGCCCCGCCCGGCGGGACCGCGCCGGTGGGCAGGTCGACGGCGTACTTGCCGTCGCCCTTGGGCGCGCCGCCGATGATGCGGCCCGGCTTGTCGGTGTACTCGCTCAAGCGTCCGAATCCGGGCAGCCCGGCATCGCTGTCACCGGTGTGGCGGAAGGCGTCGACGGCGACCACGACGGTGATCACCAGCAGCACCGGCAGGGCGTAGGCGCGCCAGCCGTAGGTGTTCACGAACCGGCCCAGCGGACTCTGCTTCTTGGTCTCGCGGTCGGGGCGCGGGCGGTTGCGGGCGTCGGCGGGCGGGGAGGTCGGATCCCAGCGGGCGCGCAGCGGCTGATGCGGCAGCGGGCGGTCCTCGGCGGGGAGATCCGGATCGGGTGGCGCGATGAGCCCAGAAGATACCGACGGGCCGGTCTCCGATGCGCCGTCGTCGTCGTACAAACCGAGCGGATCGTAGATCGGCCCGCTGGGTCTACCCCGTCGCTTGTTGCCGGCGGCCTTCTCGGTCACGCCTGACAGACTCTCACAGCCCGGCCGGTCGCCGAGACCTGCCGTCCCAGCCCGTGATCATTGCTGCGAGATATCTCACGCTAATGCGGCAGACCTCACAAATCGGAACATGTGCTACACAGTTGTGATCGGCCTCGCATAATCAATGCGAGCATCACGCGACCAATATTCGGAACCTGGATCGGCAGCGGCCCCCTGAGCGCGTATCGTTCGTGGGATACCGGTGAACATCCTTCCCACCGGGAATCAACTGGGAGAAATAGGCAATGACTGACCTCGTGGACCGGATGACACCGCACCGCATGTCGTCCGAGGCCATGGCGACGAGCAAGCGCGGCACCCGTCTGCCCCGCGAGGCGCGCCGCGCGCAGCTTCTCGCCGCAGCCAGCGAGGTCTTCGTGCAACGCGGCTATCACGCCGCCGGCATGGATGAGATCTCGCAGTGCGCCGGCGTCAGCAAACCGGTGCTCTACCAGCACTTCTCGAGCAAGCTCGAGCTGTACCTGGCGGTGCTGCAGAACTACGTCGACGTGCTGGTGTCGAGCGTGCGCCAGGCACTGCGCTCCACCACCGACAACAAGCAGCGCGTGCGCGCCGCCGTCGCCGCGTACTTCGACTTCGTCGACCATGAAACCCAGGGCTTCCGCCTGGTTTTCGAATCGGACCTGACCAATGAGCCCCAGGTGCAGCGCCGGGTCGAGCAGGCCACCGAGGCCTGCGTGGACGCGGTGTTCGACCTGGTCGCCCACGACTCCGGTCTGGACCCCTACCGGGCCCGCGTCCTCGCGGTCGGCCTGGTCGGCGCCAGCCAGCTCAGCGCGCGGTACTGGCTCGAGGCGGACCGGCCGATCCTCAAGGACGACGCCGTCGACACCACGGTCGCGCTGTGCTGGGGCGGGCTCAAGCACGTTCCGCTGCACCCGATCGATTGAGAGATAACAACTCTCGTTGAATCAAAAAGAATGGCCCGCCGACAAAGTCGGCGGGCCAATTCTTTTCGCGCGATCTACCGCGTCGCGCGCGGGAAACTAGACGGCGGCGAAGCCGACACGACCCGAGGACGGAGCGCCGATCTCGACATAGGCGACCTTCGCGGCCTGGATCAGGAACTTGCGACCCTTCTCGTCGGTGAGCGCCACGACGCCGCCCTCACCCTGCAGCGCACCGCTGACGAGCGCCTCGACCTCGGCCGGGGTCTGCGAGCTGTTGATGACGAGCTCACGCGGGCTATCCGAAATGCCGATCTTGACCTCCACGGCCAACCTCCGAACCTAGAGTCGTAGTCCTGTCCCGATCACGCTAGCGCAGGCGCGACCGCCATCGGCCCCGACCGCCTGCGCTGATAGCGAAACTCAGGCCAGGCCGAGCACGCGCATGCGCTCGGCGTGGCTGTTCTGCATGTGCTCGAACAGCGTGGCGATGCCGTTCAGGTCGCCGGTCGCGGTGAGCACCAGCTCGGTGAGCTCATCGCGCTGCGCCATCACGTACTGCGCCTGGGTGATCGCCTCACCCAGCAGCCGGCGGCCCCACAGTGCCAGCCGGTCACGCTCGGAGCGGTTCTGCGCGACCGCGCCGCGCACCTCCTCGATCACGAACTCGGAGTGGCTGGTCTCGGCCAGCACATCGCGCACCACGTCGGAGACCTCGGGAGCCAGGGCGCCGGCGATCTCGGTGTAGAAGTCGGCGGCGATGCCGTCGCCGACGTAGAACTTGACCATCGATTCCAGCCAGGTGGAGGGGTCGGTGGAGGCGTGATAGGCGTCCAGGGCGCGCACGAACGGGGCCATGGCGTCGAAGACATTCGCGCCGCGGTCGGCGAGGGCGCTTTCCAGGGTCTGGAAATGCTCGGCCTCGTTACCCGCCATCTTGGCGACGGCCACCTTGCCGCGCAGCGTGGGCGACAGCTTGGCCTCTTCGGCGAGACGGTAGAAGGCGGAGATCTCGCCGTAGGCGAGGACGGCGAAAAGGTCGGTGACACCCGGGTGTTCGGCGGCGATGAGGTGGCCCGTGGGCTCCGGGGCGGTGGACGAGTTTGCTCCCATGGGTCACCACCCTAGCCCCAGAAATTGACGTGCACCGGTCACCGATCAGGCCAGGTCGCGCAGGAACTTGTCCAGATAGGTCCATGTGGTGTCACGGGCGATGAGGATGCCGAGGTGCGAGCCGGGGGCGGTCTCGTACCGCACATCCGGGGACCCGGTCAGGGTCTTCGTCCCGTGCTCCACGGCCGCGGCCGCGGTGATCGCGTCCTGCGGTCCGCCGACCAGCAGCACCGGCTGGGTGACCTCGGCCAGCGCGATCTCCCGCTCGCCCAGCCGCAGCCCGCCCTTGCCGATGTCGTTGTTGAGGATGAAGCGACCCCACAGCTGGTTGTAGAACCGTCCCGGATAGCCGGGCAGCGCATTCTGGAACCGGTCGATGGTCTCCATCCGGGCCAGCGTCGCGGTGTCGGCGATATTGCTCGCGATGAACAGCGGGCGCTCGAGTTCCCGGTTCCAGGCGGTGGCCCGGTACGCGAACCGGGTGATCTGCGCCGAGACGCCGCCGAGGGCCCGGATCGCGGTGGTCGCGGTGCGGCCGCCGTCGAGGCGGGCCAGTGAGCGCAGTTCGCGCGCGCCGAACATGTGGTCGTAGCTCAGGGGCGCGCCCACCGCGGTGATCGAGCGGATCGGCAGGGTCTGATCGGCCGCGGCGGTCAGCAGGGCCAGCACGCCGCCGATGGACCAGCCCACCAGGTCCACCGGACGGCCGCCGCGATCGGCGGACACCTGGCGGATGGCCTCGGGCAGGATGTCGTCGATCCAGGTCTCGAAGCCCATCCGGCGGTCGTCGAAGGTGATGTCGCCGTAGTCGACCAGGTAGGGGGCGCGGCCGGAGTCGAGCAGGAACCGGGCCAGGCTCTGGTCGGGGCGCAGGTCGAAGCAGAAAGCGGGCGCGGCGAGCGGCGGCACCAGCAGCACGGCCGGATCGTCGGGGCAGGCGCCGTCGTAGCGGCGCAGTTCGCGGTGCGGCGCCTCGAACAGCACCGTCGAGGGGGTGGGATCGGGGGCCTCGATGCCGTCGCCGAACGTCAGGGCCCACGCGTTGCGCGCTGCGGTTGTCACGGTGTCTGCCAAGCTCACGGCACCACCATGACAGATAGTGGTACACGACGTATCACACATGTGAGCAACTCAACTGCCGATGACTCTGCCCGCACCCGCCCCCGGACCGAATTATGGTGCGCCGCAATCATTAACGCTACTGCGAAACCCCGGATCCGACCCCTGTCGGATATCGATAAGCGCGCCTACCAGCGCAATAATGCCGCACATCGGCGGTGGCGGAAATCAGGGCGAAGGTCGTATCACGCTACAATCTCCGCGGACGGTGGAAATTCATACCCGCCAGTCCATGGAAAATGTGCGCGCACTCCGATCCGCAGCACTGCACCGCCGCGCCAGGTCGACGCCCATCCCCCGGACAGGCATCCCAGCAGCGGCGAGAAACCGGATCTAGTGGTTGTCGCGGGCCGTCCGGGTCCGCCCCACGCCTCGTGCGCGCGAGACGCGATAACGAGGAAAGGCAAGAACCTGAGCAAGATCACCGTAGAGCAGGAACCGGGTGTGGCGGACACGCTGTTGACCGCGGAACTCGACGACACCCACCTCGCTCCCACTTTCGCCGAATTGGGCGTGCGCCCCGAAATCGTCCGGGCCCTCGCCGACATCGGTATCGAACGCACTTTCGCCATTCAGGAACTCACCCTGCCGCTCGCGCTGGCCGGTGAGGATCTCATCGGCCAGGCCCGCACCGGTATGGGTAAGACCTTCGGTTTCGGCGTGCCGCTGCTGAACCGGATCGCCACCGCCGGCTCCGGCACCAAGACCCTCGACGGCACCCCGCGCGCCCTGATCATCGTGCCGACCCGCGAACTCTGCATGCAGGTCACCGAGGATCTGGAGAACGCCAGCAAGTACCTGAAGGACGACCAGGGCACCCCGGTGCGCGTGACCGCCATCTACGGCGGCCGCCCCTACGACACCCAGATCGCGGCGCTGCGCGCCGGCGTCGACGTGGTCGTCGGCACCCCGGGCCGTCTGCTGGATCTGGCCCAGCAGAATCACCTGATCCTGGGCAAGGTGGAGGTGCTCGTCCTCGACGAGGCCGACGAAATGCTGGACCTGGGCTTCCTGCCCGATATCGAGCGGATCCTGAACATGGTCCCCGAGCAGCGGCAGACACTGCTGTTCTCGGCCACCATGCCGGGCCCGATCATCACCCTGGCCCGCACCTTCCTGAGCCGGCCCACCCACATCCGCGCCGAGGAGCACCACGAATCCGCGGTGCACGACCGGATCACCCAGCTGATCTACCGGGCCCACGCGCTCGACAAGAGCGAGCTGGTCGCCCGCATCCTGCAGGCCGAGACCCGCGGCGCGACAATGATTTTCGCGCGCACCAAGCGGACCGCGCAGAAGGTCGCCGACGATCTGGCCGAGCGCGGCTTCGCGGTCGGCGCGGTCCACGGCGACCTCGGGCAGATCGCCCGCGAGAAGGCGCTGAAGAAGTTCCGCGAAGGCAAGATCGACGTGCTGGTCGCCACCGACGTGGCCGCCCGCGGCATCGACATCGACGACGTCACCCACGTCGTCAACTACCAGTGCCCCGAGGACGAGAAGACCTACGTGCACCGCATCGGCCGCACCGGCCGCGCGGGCAAGACCGGCGTCGCGGTCACCCTGGTCGACTGGGACGAGCTGAACCGCTGGGCCATGATCGACAAGGCCCTGGGCCTCGGCATCCCGGAACCGGCGGAGACCTACTCCCGCTCCCCGCACCTGTACGAGGAGCTCGGCATCCCGCAGGGCGTCACCGGCACCGTGCGCAAGGGCCCGGCCCCGCGCGACGAGGACGCCGTCGTCGTCGAACGCGAGCGCCGCGCCCCCCGCGAACGCAACCGCCGCCGCACCCGTGGCGGCCGTGCCGCCGAGGGCGACGCGACCACCACGGTCACCACGGAAACCCCTGCCGCCGAAGCGGATTCGTCCACCGGCGATCCGGAGAAGACCGGCCGCCGGCGTCGTCGCCGGCGCCGCGGCAAGGGTGGCGCGGACGCCAACGCCACCGTCCAGGCCACCACCCCGGTGGAGACCGAAGCCGCCGCCGAACCCGCGGGCGAGACCCCGGCCGAGGGCGGCCGCAACCGGCGCCGCAACCGCCGTGGCAGGCGCTCCGAGAACGGCGGCGTGGAGGTCGTGACCGAGAACGTGACAGGCGACGCCGCGTCCGGCGAGAGCCACCCGGCCGATGCCACCACCGCCGTCGCGGCTCCCGCCGTGACGCAGGACCAGGCTCCCGCGGCTGTCGCGACGACCGATTCCGGTGCGGACGCGACCGCGACGGCTGCTCCGCGCAAGCGCACCCGTGCCGCCAAGGCGGCCGCGCCGGTGACCGACACGGATTCGGCCGCCGAGGCCGTGGTGGTCGAGGCCGTCTCGCAGGATGCGGAAGCGCCGCGTAAGCGCACTCGCCGCAAGGCCACCGCCGAGGCCGGTTCGGCGACTGTCACCGACAGCGCGGTGGCGGACCCGAAGCCCGAGACCGCCGTGGTCGCCGAGACCGCGCCGGAGGCGGCGGCACCGCGTAAGCGGGCCGTTCGGACCAAGGCCACCACCGAATCCGCTACCGGCGCAAACGGTTCCGCCGCAGCGGCGACGGCCGAGGGCGATGCGGGCGAGGTCGCGATGGCCGCGCCGAAGAAGCGGGCGAGCCGCGCCAAGGCCGCCGTCGAGGCGGTGACCGAGGAGTCGGGTGCGGTCGCCGAGGCGGCGCCGCGCAAGCGCACTCGCAAGGCCGCGGCCGAGACCGTCGCCGAGGCTCCGGCCGCGGAGACCGTCGAGGCGCCGAAGAAGGCTCCGGCCAAGCGGACTCGCAAGGCCGCCGCCGCGGCTGCCGACACCCAGGCCGAATCCGCCGACAGCAAGACGGAGCCGGCCACCAACGGCAAGGCGAAGTCCGCCGCCGCGAAGGCCGCGCCCGCCAAGGCCAAGGCCGGGGCGAAGAAGGCGACCGGTGAGGTCGTGGCCGAGACGGAGGCGCCGAAGAAGCGGGTTCGCAAGGCCGTGAAGGCGGCGGCGAAGTCCGAGGTCGAGGCCGTCGAGTCGGGTACCGCGGCAAGCGGTTCCGAGGCGGCCCCGGTGAAGCGGACGCGCCGCAAGAAGACCGAGGACGGGGCGGAGGGCGCCGCCACGGTGGCCGACACCGCGGTCGCGGCCTCGGCCTAGTCCACCGGATCGGCTACTCTCGCTGTCGTGCTCGCACCCGAGCGGCGGACGCGCGCCGATATTCTCGCTGCTGTCGCGATCGCCGCTCTGGTGGCGATCGCGACAGTGGTCGTGGTGCTGACCAGCGGTGTTCGCGGTACCCACGCCGGTACCGCCACCCGTACCCTGCCCGCGCCGATCTCCACCGATCCGGTGCCCCAGCAGGTCGCCGAGCTGTGGCACGCCCCCGACGGGGCGACCCAGCGGTCGCTGGTGGTGGGCGGCGTGGCCGTCACCGCCGACGGCGGCACGGTGTCGGGGCGCGATCCCCGCACCGGCGAGCAGGTGTGGACCTACGAGCGGGATCTGCCGCTGTGCGCGGTGGAGGTCCAGTTCGGCACGGTCATCGCCACCTACCAGGATCAGCGCGGATGCAGTCAGACCACTCTGCTCAACGCCGAGAACGGATCTCGGGTGGCGGCCCGGTCCAGCTACATGGACGACAAGATCACGCTGACCCCCGACAGCACCTACATGCTGGCGCAGGGTCCGCGGCGGCTGGAACTGTGGCGGTCGGACATGGTCCGCACCCTCGAATACGGCTATGTCGACGCCCCGGTGAATCCGCACACCCAGCCGCGCAGCGGCTGCACCTTGCTGTCGGCGGCTTCGGCTCCCAGCCGGGTGGCGGTGCTGGAACGCTGCCCGAACGAGGCGGCCGCGCGGCTGACCATCCTCAACCCCGCGCCCAAGGACGGCACCACGCCGGAGGAGTACAGCTCGCACGTGCTCACCGAGCCGGGCGGCGCGGTCGACGGGGCGAAGGTGATCGCGGTGTCCGACACCAGGATCGCGCTCTACCTACCCGGAACCCCTTCCACCACACCGGTTCTCGCGCTCTACGACGTGAACGGCAATCTGATCGCCACACACCAGATGCCGGCGTTCTCCGACACCGCCATGGTGGCGCGGCTGTCGTCGGGCTACTTCGTCTTCACCGGTGAGGCGCTGGTCGCGCTGAACCTCTCGACCCTGGACCCGCTGTGGGGCACCCACAATGTGCTCGGCACCGCCGCGATGATGTCCGGCCAGCTGATCGCCCCGATCCCGGACGGACTGGCCATCCTGGATCCCGCCACCGGCGCGCAGACCTCACGAATCCCACTGCAGCGCAGCGACTATCACAAGGAACCCATCTCACTCGGAGTGTCCGGAACGGTGTTTCTGGAACGCCGCGGCGCACAGGTGTACGCGGTCGGCGCCCGCTCCTGAGCCTTCGTATGCCACCGCGACAGCAGATTTCGCAACAGTCGGGGTAGCTCCCCGGGGACGCCCCGGGTCGGATCGGCTCCCAACCGACGGCACGGGTGCACAATTCCGACGGCAATCTGTCGCCCACTGAGTATTCGGGGAGGCGGTGGAGCATGATCGATTCATGAGCGGTGGCGAATTCCGGCTGGTATTGCTTCGACACGGGGAGACGGCCTGGTCGGCCGCGCGGCGCCACACCGGGCGCACCGATATACCGCTCACAGAAATCGGTGAGGCCCAGGCTCGGGCGGCCGGAAAACTGCTGTACGACCTGGACCTGTCGAATCCCCTGGTGCTGAGCAGTCCCCGGCAGCGGGCGCTGCGGACCGTCGAACTGGCCGGGCTGAGCGGGGTCATCGTCGACGACGACCTGGTGGAGTGGGATTACGGCGAATACGAGGGCCTGACCACGCCGGAGATCCAGCGGATGTCGCCCGGCTGGACCATCTGGACCGGGGAGGTCCCCGAGGGCGAGACCGCCGACCACGTCCGCAAACGCGCCGACCACGTGCTGGCCACGGTCACCCCCGAACTCGCCACCCGCGACGTGGTGCTGGTCGGGCACGGTCACTTCTCGCGCGCTCTGATCGCCCGCTGGGCCGAGTTCGAGGTGGCCGAGGGCCGCCGGTTCTTCTTGTCGACCGCCGCGGTTACGGTGCTGGGACACGATCATCGAGCGCGAACCGTGCTCGCGCACAATCTGGTCGCGCCGTTAGAACCGATGGAAGGAAGCCCCGCATGATCCGCCGCGCCACACCCGACGACGTTCCCGCGCTGGTGGGTCTGGTCCACGATCTGGCCGAGTACGAGAAGGCCCCCGAGGAGTGCACGCTCACCGAGGAGCAGCTCCGGACCGCGCTGTTCGGGCCCACGCCCGCGCTGTACGCGCATGTCGCCGAGAGCGATCGCGGCGTGGTGGGCTGCGCCATCTGGTTCCTGAACTACTCCACCTGGAAGGGCGTGCACGGGATCT
Organism: Nocardia sp. NPDC059764; assembly: GCF_042732555.1. NCBI lineage: Bacteria > Bacillati > Actinomycetota > Actinomycetes > Mycobacteriales > Nocardiaceae > Nocardia > Nocardia sp. NPDC059764. The sequence goes on along the minus strand of NZ_JBHWHH010000112.1, from coordinate 2,635 downwards.
ACCTGGAGGATCTCTACGTCAAGCCGGAGGCGCGCGGGCGCGGGCTGGGCAAGAGCCTGCTGGCGACGCTGGCCCGTGAGGCCGTGGAGCAGGGGTACGCGCGGGTGGACTGGTCGGTCCTCACCTGGAACACCCCGAGCATCGACTTCTACCGGTCCATCGGGGCCGAGCATCAGCACGAGTGGACCGGCTACCGGCTCTCCGGTTCTCCCCTGGCGCGCCTGGCGACGCACGCCGACGACTGAGGGCCGAGAGGCCCGGGAAAGCGCTCGCTCACCCAGGAGGTGGGCGAGCGTCCAAAAATCGGCTCAGCGGCCACCGAGCCGGGCGCGCGGCGCTACTCCGAGCCCGAGCCGTACCCCTCGGCCATCCACTTGACCGAGGCGGGCGCGAACAGCGCGCCCAGGGTGCCCAGCGCCAGCAAACCCAGCGGCGTCCCGAATTCGGGCCGCCCCGAGGTGAACATGTAATACGCGACACCGAGCAGCAACAGCTGGGTCAACGTCGCCAGCGCCCGCCCCCAGCGCTTGCCGCGCATGAGCGTGAGCCCCGCCGCCAGCACCGCGCCGCCGAGGATCGCCGCGTACCCGGCGGTGAGATAGCTGTTCTTCGCGCTCTGTGCCTCCCCGTTCAGGCCGACGATGATCAGGATGACCATCGCCACCAGCCCGGCCGCGCCCTCGAGCGCGACCAGCGCCCCCGCGACCCGCACGGTCGTGGGCACGCCCCCGGCCTGCGCGGCCCCGGCCCCGGTGCCGCCCGCCGACTTGCTCTCGCCCTGGTTCTGCTCAGCCACGCCCCCAGCCTACGGTGCCGGATTTGCCCCTCCGCTGCGCTCCGGGGCGGGTTCGCGGGCCCTGGTCCCGATTCTTCCCTCCTCCGCTTTCGCTCCCCCGCTCCAAGGCGCAGGTCTATGGAGCCGCAGTCCAGAATCGGGACGGCCGCGAACCTGCTCGCTCGTGTGACAGGTACGGGATCGCGTGTGCTGGGCCTCAATTGGGCGCAGTAGGCTGCACGCGTGCGGACCTTGCTGATCGTGAACCCGAATGCCACTTCGACCACTCGGTCCACTCGCGATCTGCTCGCCCACGCACTGGAAAGCCGCACCGAACTCACCGTCCGCCAGACCGAGCACCGGGGGCACGCCGCCGAATTGGCGAGCTGGGCCGCCGACAATCGGATGGATCTGATCGTGGTGCACGGCGGCGACGGCACCGTGAACGAGACCATCAACGGCTTCCTCCCGCTGCCCGGGCAGCCGCAGCGCGAATGGCTGCCGCGGCTCGGCATCATTCCGGGCGGGTCGGCGAACGTGTTCGCGCGCTCGCTCGGCATCGAGCCGGATCCGGTGACCGCGACCAATCAGCTCATCGATCTGGTGGCCGACAGCGCGGACCGCCGCATCGGTCTGGGCGTGGCCGACGATCGCTGGTTCTGCTTCAGCGCGGGAGTGGGCCTGGACGCGGACGTGTGCGAGGCCATCGACGAGAAGCGCGCGAAGGGCAAGACGGCCACGCCCGCTCGTTATCTGCGCACCACGGTCAAGCAGTTCTTCCGCGCCAAACGCCGTGCCCCGCAAGTGACCTTGGACATTCCAGGTCACGAACCGGTCACGGATGTGCATTACGCATTCGTGACCAACGCCAGTCCCTGGACGTATCTCGACAACACGCCCGTGGTCACCAACCCGCGGACCAGATTCGAATCCGGTCTCGGGGTGTTTGCCATGCGCACCATGGGTGTTCTCCCCACCTTGATGGTCGCGAGACAGTTGCTGGCGGCCCAGGGGGATCCCAAGGGCCCCACATTGTTTCGCGAGGACGACGTTCCGGGCGTAACCGTCACGGCGGAAGAACCGATCGGGTTGCAAATCGACGGCGACTTCATCGGTCGACGCAACATGGTGAATTTCACAGCCGTCCCGGATATCCTCGGTGTGGTCGCGCCGAAGCCCTAGCCGGCTCGACACACCTGAGAAAACTCGTTGTTGCGCTGCGAAAACCCGCTCGACCGAGTACAAATGACACGGCGGATCCCCATGTAGGGGTCTTACAGCGTGAGCTTCCCCACGGTGCACCAGGTATCTATTGACATCTACGGTGTTCGTGAAAGCATTCACAAGCAACCGTGCGGAAACATTCGAGTCGCACAAGTGAACGGACCACAAACCCGAGGGGCAGCGCCGTGCGCGCCCTAGCAAAGGAGCAGAGGAATGGACTGGCGCCACAAGGCCATCTGTCGCGATGAGGACCCCGAGCTGTTCTTCCCGGTGGGTAACAGTGGTCCGGCGCTCGCGCAGATTGCCGATGCCAAGCTGGTCTGCGCTCGCTGCCCTGTCACCGCTGACTGCCTTTCCTGGGCCCTGAAGTCGGGCCAGGATGCCGGCGTGTGGGGTGGAATGAGCGAGGACGAGCGTCGCGCGCTGAAGCGTCGCAACGCGCGCACGCGCACCCGCAGCGTCGTCTAACCACCTAGACGACAAGGCGTTACGGCCCAACCCAGCCTCGGGGCCGCAGCGCAATTCGGCCCGGCACCAACACAGGTGCCGGGCTTCAGTGTGTAAATGGCCGACTCGCTGCGCTCTCAGGGGCTTCGCCCCCGAACCCCGACCGAGAAGAATTCTCGGGGCAATTCC
>NZ_JBHWHH010000111.1:0-24599 GCF_042732555.1 Nocardia sp. NPDC059764 | reverse complement strand
GCGTTCTCTCTGATTGCGTAAGTTGTTAATTGCATACCTTGCGGAATTCTTCAGCAAACCACATACCGCCGGGCCCGTACGGGCGTAGCGTCACCGCTCGCGAGAAACCGTCACGGCTAGGAGAGGAAAATCCATGGCGGACTTGGAAGTTGCCCTGAAGGACATGATGATGCTGGACGGCGCCATCGGCGCCGCCGTCGTCGACTACGGCAGCGGCATGCCCCTGGGCATGCTCGGCGGCTCGAAATCCCTGGATCTCGAGGTGGCGTCGGCCGGCAATACCGAAGTGGTGCGGGCCAAACTGCGCACCATCGAGCAACTCGGCCTCAATGAGGAGATCGAGGACCTACTCATCACCCTGAACAACCAGTACCACCTGGTGCGCCCCCTGCGCGGCCGCCGCTCCCGCGGTCTGTTCCTGTACGTGGCCATCGACCGCGCCCGCGGCAACCTGGCCCTGGCCCGGCACCGCCTGCGCGACATCGAGGAAAACCTCGAGGTCTGACCTGAGGGCGCTGACGCCCGCCGGGGACGGTGGCGTCAGCGCCGGGTCAGGCGCTCCATGGCATCGTCGGGCATGCCGAAGGGGAGGTCGGTTTCGGTCTGCAGGGCCTCGGCGCGGGGCAGGTCGCGGGCGTAGAGGGACTTGTAGATTCGGTTCGAGCCCGTGGAGTTGGCGGCGATCTGGGCGGCCAGGCGGGCGACGAACTCGTCGAGGCCGACGTCGGAGACGCAGTGGTTCACCAGGCCGATGTCGGCGGCCTCGACGCCGCTGATGCGGCGAGCGGTGAAGCTGAGTTCCTTGGCGCGGGCCATGCCGACGCGCTCGGGGAGCCGGACCGACATGCCCCAGACCGGGGCCAGGCCCCACTGGCTGTGGGTGTCACCGAACTGCGCGGTGTCACCGGCGACGAGGAAGTCGCAGGCCAGGGCGAGTTCGAGGCCGCCGGTGAAGCAGTGGCCGCGGATCTTGCCGATCACCGGGACCGGGAACTCCTCGAGCATGGTGACGGTCTTGGCCTCGTCGTAGCGGGATTCCAGGGCGTCACCCGCGGCGAGCGATTCCAGGTCGTGCCCGGCACAGAAGGAGCGGCCCGCGCCGGTGAGGACGATGCAGCGCACGTCCGCGCCGGACAGCGCGTCCAGGTGGGCGCGCAGCTCCTCGAAACTGCCCGTGGTCAGGGCGTTCAGCTTCTCGGGCCGGTTCAGGGTGAGGGTGGCGACGCCGTCTTCGACCGTCTTGGTGACCAGCTCTGAACTCACGAGACACGCCTTCCCTCGGTGATCCGGCCCGCCGCCGGTCCCGTGTGGATCATGACAGATCCGAGCGCCCAAACAGGGCAAATGGACGCTTGGTGATTCCGAAGCCGGTCTCCGGATACCGCCGGATCCGCCCCGTGACGGCCCGGTCGTCGAGGACCACCCAGTACATGTCCTCGAAGGGCAACTCGTCAAGGTATCGTTTCAGCGTGATACCCAGTCGCACAACGGAATCCGCGCACACGAACCGATTCCGCTCGTACGTTTGGGCCGGATCCACCGACAGCCAACCGGCTCCGGCCTTGGCGACCGCCCACACCGCCAGCACCCATTCCGACGAGCACGGCATGCCGACCGCGAGCACCGCATCGGGCACGACCCGCAGTTCGATGAGCAAGTGCGCCAGCTGATTCGAGCGCAGATCCAGGTCACGGTAGGTGGTCCGGTCGCTCCGCGATCCCTGCATACGCCCGGCTCCTCCAGGATGCTCTGCCAACACCCCGGAGCATCACCAGCTACCGACCATGGAGCCTGCGCTGACGAGGCGAAAGTCCAGCCATAAGACAAGGTACAGACCATCTTGACAGAGCCCGTCGACCACAGGGCAACATTATAGCAACCCACCGCGTGTCGGCCGGTGGACCACTCGGGCCCACTACGGATCGAAGGAGTTTCCGGCCACCGCGGAAACCACTGACGCGGAACGTATTTCGGGCATGCCTATTCGTCAGCGGACTGCGGCCGCACCGGGTCGCAGCGCAGGGCCAGCTCTGCGACGCGACGACGGTAGTCTCCCTGTCGGATCCCGCCGGTGAGCAAGGCAGACAATAGCGCGTTCTCGATATCCAATGCCGGCCACTTCTGCGCCGGAGAGGCCCACCCGGCGCTGGGCTCGTCGTACACTGCGGGCGGTCTGCCGTTACCGACCACAGGCGAGGTGCCGGCGCGCCGCCGCCTTCGTGTGAGAGCGCCGGGTTGCCGGGCGTTGTGCCGGACCAGCCACCACAGCGTCAAGGGAAGCACCCCGGAAATGAACGCGAGCAGAGCTATTTCTGCAGTCATCCCGGTGGCTCCTTCCTCTGGACGGGGTAACTGCCGTACGGAGACTGATTCTTCGCCGTCATCGGTCAAGGGTGCTAGGTGAGAACGATTCCCGCACCATGGACCAAAGTCCCCTGCCGGAGGGGTTCGTGCACGCAAATCGGGCCGAAGGTCATCCAGAACACCGGATTCCGGCCCTGCCGCCTCGGATGCGGGTCAGCGCACACTCGGCAACGCGAGGAGCCTCCGTCGAGTGAGAGGACGATCGCCAATGCGGTCCAACGAGGTTGCGGCTCAGGCATTGTCGGAGATGGCCGATCTGATCGCCATCTCCGGAGGTGATCCGTACCGGGTGCGCGCCTATGAGAAGGCGGCACGGTCGGTCGGCGGGTACCACCTCGATGTCGACAACCTGGATCGCAAAGGGTTGATGGCGATTCCCGCAGTCGGCGCGCACACCGCGGACCGGCTGCTGGAACTGCGCCGCAGCGGACGCATAGCCGCGCTCGACGAGCTGCACGACCAGCTGCCGGCAGGACTGCGCGCGCTGCTCGGCGTTCCCGGACTCGGTCCGCGCCGAGCCCATCAGGTCTACGAAGAACTCGGCATCTCCTCACTGCCGGAGCTGATGACCGCCCTGCACGATCAGCGCTTACGCACGCTCAAAGGCTGGGGCGAGACCAGTGAACACAACCTCGCGCAGTCGATTCGGCGAATGCGCGAAGCGGCCGAGCGCATTCCGCTGGCGGTCGCGCTCGGCATCGCCGACGATCTACTCGCCCGGCTGCGGCAGCTGCGGCGGGTAGTCCGGGCCGACTATGCCGGGTCACTACGCCGGATGCGCGACACCGTGGGCGATATCGATCTGCTGGCCGCCGTAGACGATGACCCGGATTCGGTGATGACGCAGTTCTGTACGTTGCCGCTGGTGGATCGCGTGCTCGCGCACGGCCCCACCAAGTCGTCGATTCTCACGACCCAGGGGCTGCAGGTCGATCTGCGCGTCGTGCCCACCGCGGTTTGGGGTGCGGCGTTGCTGTATTTCACCGGATCCAAGGCCCACAACGTGCACGTCCGGGAGCTCGCCGTCCATGCTGGACTGAAGCTGAGCGAGTACGGACTGTTCGCGTCCGGGAGCGATCAGCCGTTGGCGGCGGCCACCGAGCAGCAGATCTATCGCGCCCTCGGGCTGGATTGGATTCCGCCCACCTTGCGCGAGGACCGCGGCGAGGTCGAGGCCGCCGCGACGGGACGGCTGCCGCGGCTGATCGAGATCGCCGACCTGGCGGGCGATCTGCACGTCCACACCGACCTCACCGACGGGCTCGCCGACGCCGCGGACATGATCGCCGCCGCGGCCGCGCGCGGCTACCGCTATTGCGCGATCACCGATCACGCACCGCTGCTGGCCATGCAGCGCATGACCCGCGAGAAGGCCCTCACACAGCGCCGCCAACTGCGCGAACTCGCCGCGCGCCACCATATCGCGGTGCTGCACGGCTCCGAACTGAACATCGCGGCCGACGGCAGTCTGGATTGGGACGACGAATTCCTGTCCGGCTTCGACATTCTCATCGCGTCGGTGCACTCGCACTTCGACCAATCCCCGGCCGCGATGACCCAGCGCCTCATCACCGCGATCGAACACCCACTGGTCAATATCATCGGCCACCCCACCACCCGCATCCTCGGCCACCGCCCGCCCGTCGAATTCGACGCCGACGCAGTCTTCGCCGCGGCTGCGAGGACCGGAACCGCGTTGGAGATCAACGCCTTTCCCGATCGCCTCGACCTCGGCGACGAACTGATCGCCCGCGCCCGCGGGCACGGCGTCGTATTCGCCATCGACACCGACGCCCACGCCATCCCCCACCTCGACCACATGCGCTACGGCATCGCGACCGCACAGCGCGGCTGGGTGGAACCCGGCGAGGTGATCAACACCTGGCCGCTGCACCGCTTGCGCCGGTTCCTGGCCAAGAAGACCCACCGGCGGTCGAAGTCCTTCACCGCCGGCTGACCGAGAAAGGACATCGCCCGACCATGACCACACTGCGTATCATCGCCGGAAGCGCCAACCCCGAACTGGCGGACACTATCGCGAACTACGTCGGTGCGGGCCCGGCCGACACCCTCGTGGAGCGATTCCCCGACGGGGAACTTCTCCCGATCGTCGAAAATGTCAGCGGCAGTGACGTTTACGTGATTCAACCAACGCCGCCGCCGGTAAACGACCACCTTTGCGAACTGTTGCTGCTGCTCGACGCCTGCCAGCGTGCCCGCGCCGCCCGGATCACCGCTGTGGTGCCCTATCTCGGCTACGCCCGCCAGGACCGCCGTACCCGCCCCGGCCAATCCGTCGGTGTCGCCGTGTTCACCAAAGCGATCGCGGCCGCGGGAGCGCACCGGCTGGTCGTCGTGGATCCGCACACCCCCGCCCTGGAGGCGATCAGTCCCATCCCGGTCGAGATCCTCACCGCTGTGCCCACGTTGGCACAGGAAATCGCCCTGTCCGACCGGGTGGTCGTCGCCCCCGACGAGGGCGCGGTGAAGCTGGCCGAGCGGTACGCGGCAGTGTCGCCGAATCCCCTCGCGGTAGTGCGTAAACGCCGCAAGAGCGGAACCGAGGTCACCGCACTCGAACTGATCGGCAACGTGCGGGGCCGGCTACCGGTGATCGTCGACGACATGATCACCACCGGCGCCACCATCGCCACGGCGCTCGGACTGCTGAACCTGCACGGGGCCGCACCCGACGTGACCGTCGCCGCCACGCACGGCGTGTTCGCGCATGGCGCCCTCGGACGCCTGCATCGGCTCGGCCTGCGGCACGTCCTGATCACCGACACCATCTCTCACCGCACCCTGCAGCCCGAGTTCCAGGTGTGCTCCATCGCGCCGGTACTGGCCGAAGCCATCGCCGCCATGCACAACGACGAACCCTTGCGCGCACCGCCGAGCACCGCGTGGAACCTCACATGAGGACCCCGCACGCGCGCCGCCAGGACCACCCGCGGGGGCCTGCGGTCGCCGCGTGACAGTCCGAGCAGCCCGACGACCCGCAGCGGATTCGAGGACCGATTGCGGCCGAATGGGCGGAGGTGCGGTGACGTTCGCCTCTCACCGATGCCACCGCCACGGTGACACACTTTCGCGACGAGAGGACGAGAGGACGAGAGGAGGCCATCATGCGGTCGCGGACAAACGGAACAGAATCCATTCTTCAGATTTCGGTCGGTCATCATGTCTCCGCCGGTGGGGCGGACTACGCCCGCGAGAAAATCGGTCACGCCCTGATCTTCGCCCCAGAGCCGGTGCTGACGGCGCGGGTGCGTTTGACCGGTCATCGCGATCCTGCCGCCGTGAACCCGATCATCGCCCAGGCGAATGTGAACCTCAACGGCCGCGGGGTGCGGGTCCAGGTGACCGCAGCGACCACCAGGGAGGCCATCGACCTGCTCGAAGCCCGATTGAAGGAACGCTTCGAGCGGATCGCCCGCCACTGGGAGGACATCCGCGGCCAGCGCCCGGCGCCGGGTCCGCACGAGTGGCGCCACGACGCCCCGCCACGCAGTCCCCTACCGTACTTTCCACGGCCCGTCGAACAGCGGGAAGTGGTGCGGCACAAGTCGTTCGCCTTGGCTGACGAAACCTGCGAGGAGGCCGCGTTCGACATGGAGATGATGGACTACGACTTCCATCTGTTCGTCGAGTCCGGCAGCGGCGTCGACAGCGTGCTTTACCACAGCGACGGCGGCTATCGCCTCGCCCAGCTCGATCCGCGGCCCGAGGCCGTCACCCGCGGCAGCGTGCCAGTCACGATCAGCCCCGCCCCCGCGCCGGCGACCACGGTGGAGGAGGCCATCGAACGGCTGGAGCTGACCGGGTGGCCGTTCGTATTCTTCCGGGACCCCGATCGCAACCGCGGGCACGTGCTGTACCACCGCTACGACGGCCATTACGGACTGCTCACGCCGACTACCTGAGCGAAGAGAATAGCTGGACTCGGTTACTGCCGATTGGGTCGCGATGAGTAGCCCACCACCGCAACAGACTCCGTTCGCCGTGCTGCTGGGCGGTGATGTGATGCTCGGCCGCGGCGTCGACCAGATCCTGCCCCATCCCGGCGATCCGCTGCTGCGTGAACGGTGGGTCGAGGATGCCCGCAGATACGTCGAGATCGCCGAGAAGACCAACGGGCCGATACCACGTCCGGTCGACTTCGGCTGGCCGTGGGGCGACATCGGTCCGGTAATCGATCAACTGGCGCCCGCACTCCGGCTGATCAACCTCGAAACCGCCATCACCCGCGACGGTGAATACGCACCCCGCAAGGGCATCCACTACCGGATGAACCCCGCCAATCTCGCGGCACTGGAGGCGTTCCGGCCCGACGTCTGCGCGCTGGCCAACAACCACATCCTCGATTTCGGAGCCCGCGGCCTGCGCGACACGCTCGACGCCCTCGGCGCGGCGAGAATCCGCACGGCCGGGGCCGGCACCGACATCGCCGCCGCCTGCCGCCCGGCGGTGCTCGAACCGGTGACCGGGCGGCGAGTGGTCATCGTCTCGGTCGCCAGCACCAGCAGCGGCGTCCCGGTCGCGTGGGCGGCGCAGCACCATCGACCCGGCGTCTGGCTGCTCGACGGTCCGCCCGGCCGAGGCGTCGCCGATCATGTCGCCGCACACCTGCTGGCGCACGACCGGACCGGTGATGTGCTGATCGTGTCCGTCCATTGGGGACCGAACTGGGGCTACGGGGTCGGGCTGAGCGAAATCCAGTTCGCACACCGGTTGATCGATGCCGGTGTCGACATCGTGCACGGGCATTCCTCCCACCATCCCCGCCCGATCGAGATCTATCGCGGCAAACCGATCCTCTACGGCTGCGGCGACGTCATCGACGACTACGAGGGCATCGCCGGACACGAGTCCTACCGCCCCGAACTTCGGCTGCTGTACCTGATTTCTCTCGAACCCGGCGGGCAGCCGACCGGCATCCGGATGATTCCGCTGCGGGAACGCCATATGCGACTCGAGCACGCTGCTCGCGCCGATACCGACTGGCTGGTCGAGATGCTCACCCACATCAGCCACCGGTTCCACACCCATATCGACCGCGGAACCGACGATCTGCTGCGGATCCGCTGGGACTGACCCGCGCGCGATGCGGCCGTCCGAATTTCGGCCGGAGTGACCAAGGACTCTTGATCGCCGAGTGCGACGGCGTTTGACTCGAATCATCGAAGTTGTCGATAAGGTGCGCCATGGCCGACTACTCCTTGACCATCCATACGGGTAACCACCAGAAAACCACGGCCGGAATACCGTTCGCGGAGTCCTGCGTCGCCCAGGTCACCGATCTCGACGGCGTCGGCCTCGAGGGCGTCACGGTGCGCTTCGCCCTGCGCGGATCGGCCGCGGCGGTGTTCCCCTCACCGCCGAGCCCCGACGGCATCACCTGGCACACCGTCACCAGTTCGACCGGCATCGCCGCCGCGATCCCGATCACCCCGTTCTTCGCAGGGACCGTCGAAGTCCACGTCACCGCGGAGATGTTCCCCTCCCCCAGCCCCATCGATTTCACCCTCACTGCCACGTGAGCGGCACCGCTGTTCGGGCCATGTGAAGGGAGAGCTCCGTCATGAAGATCCGCAGTGATTCATTCGACGACCATCCCCGCATTCCGGACGAGTTCGCCTACGGGGTACCCGATTCCATCCGGCATGTCCGGGCGGCTGCGTCTCGCCGGAAGCGTGACCGGAAATCGGCTGCGCGAGGCGATGATCGGCGATGTCCTCGGGCAAGCCGAGCTCACCGGCACCTACACCCTCGACCGAACCCGCGACTGAACCGCCCGAGTACATCGCCAGGCCAGGCAGGCGCGCGGCACACGGGCATGCCTGTCACTCGACGTCGGGTTCTCCCGACAGCCTGAGGACGGCCGCACGGGTGGTGCGCTGCAAGTCGGCTGCCGCGGTCCAGTCGATGCCGATTGCGGGGATCGCTCGACCGGTACTGATCTCGACTGCTCCCCGGCGCGGAAAGCGGTGACCGGGACGCAGAATCGTCCGGGTGCCGCGGATTCCCACGGGGAGGATCGGTGCTCCGGTCTGCGCGGCGACAACGAACGCGCCGATGTGGAAGGGCCGTAGTCCGGCGGCGCGGGACAGACCTCCCTCGGGGAATACGACGAGCGACTGCCCGGCTCGGACTCTGCGGACGAGGCGGTCGGTATCGGCGATGCCGTGCTCGCGCTCATGTCGTTCGACAAACTCCGTGCCGAGCCGCCTGAGCACGAATCCGCTGAGCAATCGATGCCGGAATACCTCGCCCGCGACGAAACACCACGTCCGCGGCAGCGCCATCGCGAGTACGAGGCCGTCGAGCCAGCTTTGGTGATTCGGCACGACGATCATGGGGCCTTCGGGTAAGTGGTCGAGGCCGCGCACGGTGACCGCGGTTCCGGTGAGCCGAGCAAGCAGCCGGCCGAACCCGCGAATCAAGGCCCAGCGTCGGTGCACGCCCGGAAGCAGCGTCAGCAGGACGAGAACCGGGACGGCCAGGCCGAGGAAGATCGTCCACGCGTCGGCCGCGAATGCGACACCGGTCGCATACTGACGGGCACGGCGCAGCGACGCCCCGGTTCCCCGCAGGCGCAGTCGAATCAGCTCCCACCACAGTGGCGGCGGCCGCGCACCGACCCTCCCCTGCTCGTAGACGTCACGGCTGGCGGTGCGGCGGATCTTGCCGCTCGAGGTTTTCGGGATCGTGCGCGGTGGCGCGAGAACCACGTCATCGGGAGCCGACCCGAGTAGATCGACTGTTGTCGAAATGATCTGCGCGCGTAGCGCTGTCAGCCGGTCGCTCCCGGATCGCGTCTCGGCCATCACGACCAGTCGCTCGGGTCCGCCCTTCGGGTCGGGAGCGGCGAACACGGCGACACAGCCCTTGCGGACACCCTCGAGGTTTCCGACCGCCTCTTCCAGCTCAGCGGGATGGAGATTGCGCCCGGCGCGGATGACCACATCCTTGATCCGACCGGTGACGTAGAGATCGGCGTCGGCCAGATAGCCCACATCGCCACTGTCGAGCCAATTGCCGTGGAACAGCGCACGCGTAGCGTTCACATTGTTGAAGTAGCCGACGGTGGCCGACGGACCGCGGAACTCGATGCGGCCCTCATGGCGGTCGCCCGATTCGAGGCCGGCGCTGTCCACGATCCGGATCTCGTGGCCCGGCAGCGGGCGGCCGCAGGCGACGAAGCACAGCGGGTTCGGGTCGCGTGGTTCGGCGGGAACGGCTCGTCCGGAGCACAGAAATTCTTCGCGATCGATGCGATCGACGCACGGATCACGGTGCAAGGGAGGGAAAGTCAGTCCGACCGAGGATTCGGCGAGCCCGTACACCGGTGCGATCGCGTTGCGCCGCAGGCCATAGCGGGCGAAGCGCTCGGTGAAGCGCTCGATCGTGGCGGGGCTGACCGGCTCGGAGCCGTTGTAGGCCAGCCGCCAAGAGCTCAGGTCGACGCCGACGAGTTCGGCGTCGGTGATCTTGGCCAGGCAGAGTTCATAGGCGAAATTCGGCCCCGCCGAGATCGTGCCCCGGTTCGCGTGAATCGCTGCGAGCCACCGCGACGGGCGGGTCAGGAATACCTGCGGACCCATCACCACCAGCGGGATGCCGAAATACAGGGGCGAGAGCCACGCTCCGATCAGGCCCATGTCGTGGTAAAGCGGCAGCCAGCTGACGAACACATCGGCCGGCGACACCCCCGCCGCGTGGCCCATCGCGCGGATATTGGCCAAGAGGTTCTCATGGGTGAGCGCAACGCCTTTGGGCTGACCGGTGCTGCCCGAGGTGTATTGCACCAGAGCGAGGTCCAGGGCATGCGGCCGAGGAAGAGCACAGGTGCGGGAACCGTCGAGCTCGTCAGGGACGACGACGCCGCGCAGGCTGCCGACGTTCGAGCGCAGCAACTGGCCCAAGGACACAGCTTCGGGCACCGTGATCAGCAGCGCGGCTTGGGCATTGGAGAGAATGCCGATGTGGCGTCGCACATGATCAGCCAGCTGGGACGGCCGCGCCGGTGGATACAGCGGCACCGGCACGGCACCGGCGAGCAGCACCCCGGTGAAGGCGGCGAAGTACGCCCGACCGGTCGGCAGCATGATGGCGACTCTGTCGCCCGGCAGGACATCTCGCATCGACAGTCCCGCGGCGACCACCGTGGCCTCGTGGTGCAACATCGCGTAGGTCAGATCCTCCGACCCGCCCCACTCGTCGAGGATGCGGATGTGCAATCGGTCCGGGGTCGCGGCCACATGCCACTCGAGGGCTTCGATCAGAGTCGACGCCCGGACCGCTTCCGCGGCGCCGGCAGGGGCGGCCGGCGACGAGGCGATTCGGCCATCCGCATCGACCAGCGCGAGGCCACGCTCGGTGGCCCGCAACAGGTCCCGAGGGGTCTCAGCGCTGGTCAGGATGTACGCCGGGAGCGCCACCAGCAATGCGTCCTGGGCCCGTAGCAGCAACTCGGCCAGCTCGAGGCTGCCGATGCCCAGATCGTCGAACCGGCTGTCGAGCGTAACGGGGATTCGCGTCGCATGCGGATGGAGCTCGGCTACCAGCCCGCGGACCAGGGCCAGGACGAGGGCGGCACGCTCGTCGCGCGACACGTGCCCGGTCGCGGCTGCGATCCGCGCGATGCGGCGATCGGAGGGCGGATCAACCATGTGGAGGGTCCCTTCGATCAACCGGCCCGCGCCCGCTCGAACCTGAGGACAGACGTGACCTTTGGCCGTGACCAGCTTCTTCGCGACTCGGCACCACCGATGAGATGCTCGAATCCCATCATCGGCGCAGCACCGGCGATCGGGCGAGGGGCGAAAGTCCCCAGCCCAGGTTCGTCGCGCTCTCTGACGCCGCGTCCGCGGTGATCCGGCTCGGCGGACGATGGCGCTGCGCTCGGCCGAGACGAGTGCGAATCAACTCGGGGAAGAGGCGTGGCTATGCTCGCGGTACTTTGATCACCTCACCCGGGTGAATCACGTTCGGGTTGATGATGATTGCGGGGTTCGCCGCGACGAGCCTGTAGTAGAACGTTCCGGAGCCGTAGTAGCGCGCGGCGATACCCCACAGAGTCTCCCCGTCGGTGACGGTGTGCTCGACATAGCCGGTGTAGCCGGGCACGACCCTCGGTCCGAGGACCACCGGCACGAAGACGCTGTCGAGTTCGGCGCCGTCCTTCGCCGAGGCGTGGAACACCTGGATGAAGATCCGGTTGAGCATGAACGCCGCGCCCGACACGTCGACGGTGAGTTGGAACTGACCGTGGCCGCCCCCACCCTCGCCGGCCATGAAGTTGCCGGTCAATTCGTCGTGACCTTCGGTGATCCGGTAGTTGAAGTTCGCCTCGAACGCGCCTCCCGCCATCCCGGCGATCTGGATCTGATTGCCGACGATGTCGTACGGCCGGGGTTGCTGCACGTCGATGATCATCAGTGAGTCTCCGCTCGAAAATAGCCGATATCCTTCGGCGACAACGGAACTCGAGGAGATTCCGATCGCCCACGCGTCAACGTTCCACCGGTCCGCGCGGCAGCATCAGGGTCGAAAGTCACTCCTTCGACCGATGCGGTGATTCGGTCTGGATACGTTGATTCGGACTCGGCGGCATCGAGACGGCGGCATCACGAGCCTTCCGGCCCGCCGATGTGCGACTTGCGGCCCTTCTCGCCGACCCGCGCACCCGGGAAACTGGGAGCAACCACGAACGGAGGTCGCCCATGACGGCAGGCGCGCGACTGGCCGGGACAGTGGCGCCGACACTGCTCACATCGTCCACGGCCGGAGCGCGGGTCGAACCGGCCGTAGCACCTGTCACCTTTGGAGGAAACGATGAGCGATCCGACCGATCTCAGCCCATCCCAACGCCAACTCGCTGCCCGGCGTGCGCTCGACGATCTGGGGCGCGACCGTGATGACCATGCGCTGGTGCGCGTGCGCTGCGGTCGAAGCCACCACGTCGCAACGGTTTTCGATACCGCCGCCGGCGCGGTGTACGAATCCTCGATCGGGCCCCACGCACACGGCCGCCGCGACTACATCGACGAGGCACACGACGCCGATCGCCACGGCGCCCACTACATCGACCTGCTCGACGGCGACCGCTATGTCGACGATCTACTTCCGGCCCACTGCGAATGCGGCGATCACGAACTGTCGCGCACTCAACTCCGCCGTGCCGTCGACAGCCATCAGCGCACCATCCAACTCGACTGAAGCAGGGCCTCGACGACATCGCTTCCGGTAGCCACCGAAGGACCCGACAGAGCTCGCCCGCCCCTGCCCACCGGGCCGGAGCGGGCGCCTCGTGAGTTGCGGAACCGCCCTGATCAGGTCAGCTTCAGGCTGCGGCCGATGATCTCCTTCATGATCTCGGTGGTGCCGCCGTAGATGGTCTGGATGCGGGCGTCCATGTAGGCCTTGGCGATCGGGTATTCGCGCATGTAGCCGTAGCCGCCGTGCAGCTGCAGGCAGCGGTTGATCAGGTCGAGCTGCTCCTCGGTGGACCACCACTTGGCCATGGCGGCCTCCTCGACGCTCAGCTTGCGATCGTTGAGCAGTTCGATGCAGCGGTCGACGAAGACCCGGACCGCGGTGGTCTTGGTGGCCAGCTCGGCCAGCACGAAACGGGTGTTCTGCAGTGCGCCGATCGGTTTGCCGAAAGCCTTGCGGTCGCGCACGTACTGGCAGGTCAGCTCGAGGCAGCCCTCCATGGCGGCGGCGGCCATGACGGCGATGGACAGACGCTCCTGCGGGAGGTTCTGCATCAGGTGGATGAAGCCCTGGCCCTCGGTACCCAGCAGGTTCTTACCGGGGACGCGGACGTCGGCGAAGGACAGCTCGGCGGTGTCCTGGGCCTTCAAACCGATCTTGTCCAGATTGCGGCCTCGCTCGAAACCGGCCATGCCGCGCTCCACCACCAGCAGCGAGAAGCCCATGGCGCCCGCGGCCGGATCGGTCTGGGCGACCACGATCACGATGTCGGCATTGATGCCGTTGGTGATGAAAGTCTTGGAGCCGTTGAGGATCCAGTCGTCGCCGTCCTTCACCGCGCGGGTCTTGATGCCCTGCAGGTCCGAACCCGTGCCGGGCTCGGTCATCGCGATCGCGGTGATGATCTCGCCGGAACAGAAGCCGGGCAGCCAGCGCTGCTTCTGCTCCTCGTTCGCCAGCTCCAGCAGATACGGCGCGATGACGTCATTGTGCAGGCCGAAACCCAGGCCCGAGTACATGCCCTTGGTGACCTCCTCGGTCACGATGGCGTTGTAGCGGAAGTCGGCCTCGCCCCCGCCGCCGTACTGCTCCGGCACCGCCATGCCGAGGAACCCCTGCTTGCCGGCCTCGAGCCAGACCGAGCGATCGACGACGCCGTCGTGCTCCCACTGCTCGTGGTTCGGGGCCACATGCTGATCGAGAAACTTACGGAACGACTCCCGGAACAGCTCGTGTTCGGGTTCGAAAAGGGTGCGCTCCACGCCAACCTCCTACAGTGACCACATCGGCACCATCGCCTGTGTTCAATACCGTACTCGAAAGTCGAACGGAGGTTAACTTCACGGGCCGAGAAAGTGGTCCGAACTGCGACAGTCGTCGTTGACGTCGCGGAACGGAGGTCCTGAACCCAGGTAAACCTACCGGGAAGTCAGGGCGCCTGGCGCTAGAGGCCGAAGCGGCCGAGGGTGCGTCCCAGCAGGCTGCGGCCGCGGTCCCGGTCGCGTTCGCCGAGCAGGAAGTCGAGTTCGCCCTCGAGGGCCTTCTTCACCACGGCCTGCAGTTCGTTCGCCGCGGCGTCGGTATCCGGGATGTCGCGCCAGGGACTGGTGTCGATCGGAGTGCCCAGGGAGAAGTAGAAGCGCTCCGGCTTGGGCACCAGGGTGGGACCCAGCCCGCGGATCAGCGGCGGGGTCAGGGACGAGCGCAGGCCCAGGCCCTCGACGGCCTTGCGCACCGGGAACATGACCGGGTGATCGCCGTCGAAGACGATGTCGAACACGTCGTCGCCGCCGACCATGGCGATCGGGACGATGGGCGCGCCGGTCGCGATGGCCATCGCGGCGAAGCCGGTGCGGCCCTCCCACACCAGCTGATACTTCTGGCCCTTGCCGCGCATGGCCTCGCGGCCGCCGCCCGGGAACACCGCCACCGCTTCGCCCTGCTCGAGCAGCGTGGTGCAGTTGCGGCGGTTGCCGCGCACGATTCCCCAGCGGTGCAACACATCTCGCAGCCCCGGCACGTCGATGAGGACGTTCTCGGCGAGCCCCCGCACCAGCCGATCGTGGCGCACCAGGATCTCGTGCGCGAGCAGCGGCGCGTCGGTGCCGCCCGCCAGACTGTGATTGCCGACGAGCAGCACCGGGCCCTCGAGCGGGAAGTTCTCCATCCCGTAGAAGCGCGGGCTGAACCAGGCCCGCGACGGCGCGAGGAGCGCGTCGATGATCCGGCGATCGGTATCGGTGAGATCGACGTGCAACGGCGCGCCGTCGGTCAGCCCCTTCGGCGTTTGTTCTTCGGACCCATGACTGTCGTGAGACAAGGCAACCCTCCCTACAGAACCTTCGATAACTTCATGGTAACGAAAGTCCGCGCAGGTCACCGAATCAGGGCTAGAACAGGTTCCCCCTGCCGAATGAGACGAACTCGGCTTCGAGTTCCAATTTGCCGGAATCGGTCAGGCGTTCATATTCGGGCTTCCCCCGGCCGAACCAGCGGTAGAGCAGCTCGTCGGTGTGCCAGCGCTGTTCCTGGAGTTCACGTTTGAGCACCTTGTTCGAGCCGGTGACCGGGAGGCTGCCGGATACTCGGAGCAGCCGCGGCGCACCCTTGGAGCCGAGATCGTCCTGGGCCGTGAGGAATTCGGCGAACTCGGCCGCGTCGAAGGCATCCGGGTCCGCGACCTCGATGGCCGCCATCACCCGGTCGCCCGAGCGCGGGTCGGGCACCCCATAGACCGCGGCGGCGATGACCGCCGGGTGCCGCCGGATGACCTGTTCGATGGACAGCGTCGAGGTGTTCTCGCCGTCGACGCGCAGCCAATCGCCTTTGCGGCCGCCGAAATACAGGAATCCGGCTTCGTCGATATAGCCCAGGTCACCTGTCCAATACCAACCGTTCCGCAAACGTTCGGCATCCGCGACATCGTTTTTGTAATAGCCCTCGAATACGATCGCGCCCGCCTTGTCGACCATCTCACCGACCGATTCGTCCGGATTCAATACACGGCCGTATTCATCCAATACCGCGCGCGGACAATCCTCGAGGGTGTCCGGATTCACGACCGCCACGCCCGGATGCGCCGGACGGCCCAGCGCGGCGGCCGGAGCCTCCGGATCCAGCGCCGCCAGGGCCGGGCCCTCGCTCGAGCCGTAACCCTCGAACAGCTCGGCCCCGAAACGGCGGCGGAACTCGGCCTGGTCGGCCACCGACGCCTCGGTGCCGAAACCGCGGACCAGGGTGGTGTCGGCGTCCTGCGGGGTGGCCGGCGTGGCGAGCAGGTAGCCCAGCGCCTTGCCCACGTAGGTGAAGAAGGTCACGCCGAAATACCGCACGTCGGAAAGGAATCCGGTCGCGGAGAACTTCGGGGTCAGGCACACCGTCGCGCCGTTCACCAACGCCGGAGCCCACAACGCCATGATCGCGTTGCCGTGGAACAGCGGCATGCAGCAGTAGTCCACGTCCTCGCGGATGTGCCCGAACTTGTCGCTGGCCGCGTACCCGAGGATGGCCAGGCGACGCTGGGTGCACTTGACCGCCTTCGAGGTGCCGGTCGTGCCCGAGGTGAACAGCAACAGCAGCAGGGCCTCCGCACCGGCGTGGGCCACCGGCTCGGCCGCGCGCGCCGCCACCCGCTCCACATAGGTCGGGTCGTCCACCAGCAGGAACCGGTCCGGTTCCAGACCCAGGTCCAGGGCGCCCAGCCGGGCCATGCCGGCGGCGTCGGTGACGATCAGCTGGCAGTCGACATAACGGATGTCGACTTCCAGCTGAGCGTTGCCACGCGTGGGATTGATGCCGACCACGGTCGCGCCGGCCAGCGCGGCCGCACCCAGCCAGAAGACGAAGTCGGGCACATTGTCCAGCAGCACACCGATGTGGAACGGCCCGTCGCGCCGCAGGTCGCGAGCCAGTTCGGCGCGCGCCGCCGACTCCCGCACCACCGCGTCCCAGGTCCAGTCCCGCTCCCGGGTGCGCAGGCCGAGCCGCTCGTCACCGAGCCGGTCGAGCAGCAGGCTCGCGATGTCCGCGCGCCGCTCGACGGGGGCCTGCGCCGCCGGGGTTGCCACCGATAGGTCCGTCATGTCCGATTCGCCTTCCATCTGCCGAGTCTCGCCGTTGTCAGTTACCCAGGTACACGAGTTCGACGTATTCGCTGGGCAGTTCGTCGAACGACAGCTTGCGGATCTCCACCGGACCCGAGTGGTAGGAGTCCTCGCCGATGATCAGGCCCGCCTCGTCGACCGGCCACAGCAGCAGCTGACGGAACGAGATCAGGTAGTCGGCCTCGGGGTCCTCGACCGGGATGCCGATCTGGGCGGCGTAGGCGCCCGGGTAGATCTGGCGCAGGTAGCCCTCGGTGACCACGCAGTCGTCGTCGACCAGCAGGCGGTCCAGCTCGAACTCCAGGATGTTGGACTTGCTCTCCACGAATGCCGAGTAGTAGGCGTGCACGACGTCCCAGCCCTTGGGCCCGACATCCTGGCCGTTCTGCCAGAAGTGATAGTCCGGCTCCGCCGTCAGGGTCTTCATCAGACCGTCCAGATCCGGCACGGCCTCGGCCTTCATGTGATCGATGACGATCGAGAGCACCTGACGGTGGCGCTCGTTGGTGGTGACAGCCAGCCGCTCCTCGAGCAGCTTCCAGGTCTTGGTGGGTTCCACGATGGCCATGCTGTGAATCTCCTTCTCCCGCAACGGCGGCGGTGCCGTGCCCATCGATCGTCGGACATCGACGTGACCCGGATCACCCGCCGCCCGTCGCGGGTATCACCGTCGGTGCCCGACGCTTGTCGGGTCAACCGCCGCCGGGGCCGACAACTGTGCGGACGAGAGCGCCATCCGGCGCACGAACAGCACCAGGGTGGCCGTGAACCGGTCCAGCGCATCGTCCACATCCCAGCCCATCACCGCCTCCACCTGCGCGATTCGCGCGGCCACCGTGGAGTGATGCAGATGCAGCTCGGTCGCGGTGCGCCGCAGCGTGCCGAAGACACAGAACGCTTCGAGCGTGTCGACCGCGAGCGCGCCCGCCTCGGTCGCGGCGAATTCATTGATCCGCGTCACATCGGCTGTCCCCAGCAGCCGCTGCACCGGCAGATCCGCGAGCAGCTCCAGCGCCCCCAACCGTTCGAACGCGATCACCCTGCGCCCGTGCCAGGTCGACGAGGCGAACCGCAAGGCCCGCCGCGCCTGCTCCCACGACGCGGCCGCCGCCAGCGCGGGCAACCGCTCCCCCACCCCGATCCACGGCCCGGCCGCGCCTGCCTGAGAGGCCGGAAATGCTTGCACCACAGCGGCATTCAAGGTGTCCGACAGTCCGTGATCCACCATGGACGGACGCCCGGGTCCGGTCGCGGGCTGCTCGGCGTGGGACGTCGCCGCTGATCCCGCCGCGCGGGGGCCGGACGCCCGCGGGGAGCCGCCCGACCCGAGCACAGTGGCGTGGTGACCGATCGCGCTGACCGCGCCGCGACCGTCGGATCCGCCCAGGGCGGCCAGATCCTGGACGAGCACGGCCGTCGTCGCCCCGATCACCGCCTGCCGGAGGATCGGCACATGCTCGCCGATGATCCGCACGGCCTCGGCTGCCCCCGGTCCGGTCACCGCGAGGACCCGCGTGGCGCGACCAGGATCCAAACCGAGCAGCCGCATGGCCCGCACCCGATCCTCCCGCCGCTCCTTCTCCGACAGCACCACTTCGAGCAGCGCCGGGTCATCCATTCGCAGCGGATCTGCCACCTGCCGGGCCGCCACCACGCGCAGACAATGGCGGAGGCGATCGAGCACCACATCGTCCAACGGATGCGGCCGGGCCGACGTATCCGCTGGCCACTGCTGTGGCGGACGCTCCAGCCAGACCGCCGGGTCCGAGCCGGATGCCTCGGCGGGAGCGGGCGTGGCGGGGAGCAGGCGGCCGGCGGCGTCGTAGCGGATCACGGTGCTGGAGGGCCAGCTCGCGCCGGCCGGGCATTCGGCCAGGAGCGCGGCGGCGCGAATCACGGTGTCGGCGTTGGCGGCAGACTCGTCGAAGGCGTCGAAATGGGCGATCAGCCGCAGTACCGCCGCCGGGCCCGAACCGAGCTCGGACAGCCGGAGCGGATTCGCGGGCGGCGCCGACTCGGTCACGCTGCTCCCTCCACACTGATGGGCATCCGGCCAGACTGACCGAGCCGCCCGGTCGACTGGAAGGGAAGCGGGCGAATCGTCCAACTGGGTGGGACTACCCGCCTCCGGTGAGGCCCATCACTCTGCCCGCAGCGGCGGACCATCGAGCCCGCGGTCAGCCCCGGATAAACAGCCGCAGCGAGGCCTCGACCACCCCGTCCCGGGCGTGGTGGCCGGGGTCCGCGTCAGGGCGCAGCCAGATCGACGCGTGATTGAGAATGCCGTGCAGACAGTGCAGGGCCACCGCGGGATCGGGGCAGTCGAAGGCGTCCGATTCCATGCCGCGGTCGATGACCTCGCGGAAGATGCGGTCATGGCGGCGGCGCATGGTCTTGATGGCCTCGCTGTGCTCGGCCGGCCAGGGGGCGGGGAACGAGAACAGCTTGCCCACCTCGGGGTAGAGCACGGTCAAGATGTGCAGCTGCTCGGCGATCAGGATCCGCAGCTGCTCGGCCGGGGGACGGTCGGCGGCCGCGTCGAGCGCTTCGCGCAGGCGGACCAGCACGTCGGAGGTGAGCTTCTCCAGGGCCGCGGAGACCAGCGCATCCTTGCTCGGGAAGTAGTGGTAGAGGGTCGCTTTGGCGATATCGGTGCGCTCGGCCACGTCCTCGAAGCGCATGCCCTGGTAGCCGCTGCTGGACAGGATCTGCAGCGCGGTCGCGATCATCTCCGCCTTGCGGCGGTCGCGCCGGCGGGCCGCGCGCCCGGGCGGGGCGGCCTCCTCGTCCACGGTCGTACTCATCGGTCGATCATATCCGCCGCTCAGGTCGGTTAGATCAACCACAGAGATGCCCTATCGACTAGTCGGATTATAATTCGACCCGTAGGTTGAGAAACGTGATGGATACGACCGCACCTGAGACCGCCTACTTCCGGCGCGTCGGCGACAACCGCTTCGTCCCCACTCACCACGCGGGCGGGGCCTGGTCCTCCGGCGAGCAGCACTTCAGCCCGGTGGCCGGGCTGATCACGCACGAGATCCTGCGCGCCCGCACCGATCGCCCGGATCTGGTGATGAGCCGCATCGGCTTCGACATCCTCGGCCGGATCGCATTCGAGGAGTTCGAGATTCGCGTCGAGACCATCCGGACGGGCCGCACCATCGAACTGGTGGAGGCCACGGTGACCATCGGCGGCCGCGACACCATCAGCGCGCGTGCCTGGTTCCTCGGCGCACAGGACACCGGAATCGTCGCGGGCGGCGAACCGGACCAGTTGCCCGCCCCTGACTCGCTCGCACCGTGGTCCCTCACCCCGGTCTGGCCGGGCGGCTACATCGAATCGATCGAGGCCCGGCAGGTCGGCTTCCCCGAACCCGGCCGCGCCACCGCGTGGATCACCACCGCCATCGACCTGGTCGAAGGCGAGGAAGCCGAACCGCTGGCCTCCTACATCGCCCTGGTCGACACCGCGAACGGCATCGCCGTCCGTCAGGAACCCACCAAATGGATGTTCCCGAACGTGGACCTGACCATCCACCTGTACCGGCAGCCCGAAACCCCGTGGGTCGGGATGGACACCTCCGTGGTGTTCGGCCACACCGGACTGGGCCTGACCACCACGGTCCTGCACGACCTGCGCGGGCCGGTCGGCTACGCCCAGCAGAGCCTCACCCTGCGACCGCAGCCGACCAGCTGAGCCTCGCGCCTACGCCATGAAGTCGCGGATCAGCTTCACGAATTCCCGCGGCTGCTCGGCCATCACGACGTGTCCGGTGTCGACCTCCTGGTACACCGCGCCGGGGATGCCCGCGGCCAGCTCGCGGGCATTCTCCACCGGCAGGAAGGCGTCGTGCGCCGCGCCGATCACCATGGCCGGGGCTTGAATACGCGGCAGCAGGTCGCGAATGTCCAGGCGCAGAGCCAGTTCGATCTGACGCCGCCTGCCTGCATTGGGGCGGAAGGCGGCGGCCAGCTCCTCGACGGCGTCGTAGCCGATGGTCCGCAGGTGGGTGCGGCCGAACGCCAGCAGCATCGAGTACCGGGCGAACGTGTCGGCGTCGCCGAGGAGGTCGCGCCAGACAGTCAGGGCGTTGCGCAGGTATTCGTCGCCGGGGCCCGCGAAGGTCGCGACCGGGACGACCGTGCGAACCAGGTCGGGGTGCAGGGCGGCGAGGCCGGCCACCACCACGCCGCCGAGGGAGTGCCCGACCACGTCGACCGGGCCCGCGCCGAGGTCCCGGACCACAGCGGCCAACTGCTCCACCAGCCCTTCGACGGTCAGGTCCCCGCCGTCGTCGCGGGCCGTGTCGCTCCCCGAAAGGTTCGGCAGCACAACCATGTTGGTTTCCGCGAACGCGTCCTTGACCCGATCCCACGACCGCGCACCCGCACCGGACCCGTGCACCAGCACCAGCGGACGTCCGGTGCCCAGCACGGCGTACGGCACGTGCGCCGTGCCCACCGTGATTTCCTTCATGTCCAGCTCCTTTTCGCTCGATGTCATCGACCCTGCCAAGGGCGTCGAGCGATGAGGAGCGGAGAGTTTCCCCTAGGAGCGGCTCTCCCAGGCACCGGAAGATGGATGACATGACCATGGATCGCGACAAACTGGCGGACTTCCTGCGCCGATCCCGCGAGCGACTACAACCGGGGGACGCGGGCCTGGCCGTCGGTCCGCGCCGCCGCACCCCGGGCCTGCGGCGTGAGGAGCTGGCCCAACTGGCGGGCGTATCAGCCGATTACGTGATGCGGCTCGAACAGGCCCGCAGCTCTCAGCCCTCGACCCAGCTGCTCGCCGCCCTCGCCCAGGCCCTGCGATTGAGTGCCGACGAACGCGACCACCTGTACCTGTTGGCCGGACATCGGCCGCCCGCCGGAGCCCTGGCCGGGAACACCGTGCGCCCCGCCCTGCGCTACCTGCTCGACCGCTTGGGCGACACCCCGGCCCAGCTGATCACCGATCTGGGCGACCTGCTCGCGCAGAATGCCTTGGCCGAGGCCCTGTTCGGCTGCGTGTGCACCATCGCCGAGCCGGATCGCAATATCGTGTGGCGCTGGTTCACCGAACCCACCGTCCGCGCCGCGTATCCCGCCGCGGATCACGAGAACCTGAGCCGCCTGCGGGTCGCGGACCTGCGCGCCGCCGCCACCCGCCGCGGCTATGACCACGCCGCGACCGCTCTCATCGAGCGCCTCGAAGCCGCGAGCCCCGAGTTCACCGCCCTCTGGCAACGCCACGAGGTTGCCGTCCGCCGCGAAAGCCATGTGCGCGTGCACCATCCGGCCATCGGCACCATCGAATTCGACTACGAACTGCTGCACACCCACGCCGAGGACCAGCGCCTGCGGCTGTTCACCCCGCCACCGGACTCCCCCGCGGCCGAGGCCCTCGACGTCCTGCGCGCCCTCGGTCCCGACACCGCCCACCGCACACACCGGCCCGCCGCGCAGGTCACGGCTTCGTCGGAATCTCCTCGCGAGAACGCACCTGATCGACATCGATGATCAGGATCTCCCGCTCGTCATCGGTCAGCACCTTCAGGAATCCGGGCGGATTCTCCAGTACATACCCCATGATCGTGCCCCCGCGAGTCTCGATGCGCTCCAACGGCGCCCACGGCACCCGCACGATCGCCGCCGTCACCAGCAACGCCAGAATCGCCACCACACCGGTGCGATGCATGACGAACAACGCGAACCGCCGCCCCTGCGCATCCCGACGCCCCTTGGCCTGCAACACGATCATGAGCGCGCCGACCACCCCCGCGATGATCAGCAGCCACCACAACCGGTAGGTGGCCAGCAGCACCACCGCGAACAGCAGCACGATGATCAGTATCACGAGGTTCCCGGTGGTCCGGAACGACGGCTTCCCCCGCCGCCATTGATGACTCAGTGACGCGGGCACCAGCACGGCCAGCACCACACCCGTCACCGTCGGATCGGCCATCATCGTCCCGAACACCATTCGCGACGCGTCATCGAGCCCGATCGTGTCCGCTACCGACGCCGCCCGCACCCAGTCGTAATCCGACACCGCGAACAACCGCAACACCACGAACAACACCGCGGCCCCGGTCAGCGACAGCCCGGTAGCCCACGCCTCCCCGTACTCACCGGAATCCGAGCCGTCCCCACCCTCCGAGTCCTGACGATTCGCCCGCCCGGTCACCCCATCGCTGCCGCCGGAAGCCATGCCGCGCAGCATAGCCACAGGTCAGAGCCGCCATGGGTCGGCACGCCGCGCCGACAACGGCCTGATCCGGGCGACCCGCCCCCTCAGCGCTCCCACACGCGACTGTCGAGGAACGACCGCCACACCGCGTCCGGGAACCACAGCTCAGGCCCACCCGGATCCTTCGAGTCCCGCACCCCCACAGTCCCGTCACCGAGATAGACCTCGACGCATTCGTTCTGCTTGCCAGATCTGCTCGACTTGAACCAAGTCGCCAGTGGCGGGTTGGTGCTCACGCCAAGTACTCCTTCGCCAGCTTCGACACCAGATCTCTGGTCGCTTCTTCCGCCAACGCTACCGCCTGCATGTCGGCGACCGCCGCCGAAAATCGAGCGACCAGGTCGGGTCGATCGGTGTACAGGGACTCGCCCGCCGTTTCGGCGTAGACGACCGGTGGGGCGGCGATCTTGTTCGGCAAAAGCAGTGGAAAGCGCAGCAAGGTAAAGGATCCGGTGGTCAGTCCGGGATGGAAGCCGGCCGCGAGCGGGATGATCCGAACCGACACATTCGGTCGTTCACCGTCGGCGATGAGCTGAAACAGCTGGGCCGCCATGGCTTCCGGATCGCAGGGTCGATGGTGCAGGACCGCCTCGGAGAGCACCGCCGAGACGCGACACCGCTCCTCGTCGAGCTTCTGCCGTCGACGGGTGCTCAGCAGCGTCAGGCCGAGTTCGATATCCACCGGGGCCACGTCGGGGTCGGTGCCCTTGATCATCGCGCGCCGGTAATCAGGGGCCTGGAGCAGACCGGGGACGACAACGAGCTGATGCGTCGTCAGATCGTCGGTCGCCGACTCCAACAGCAGGTACTTCTCGAAGTCTCGGGCGTATTGATCGCTGTAGCCCTGCCACCACCCTTTGCTCGCGCCTGCGGCTTTGGCGATCTTCTCCTGGGTCTTGATGTCGGCCCACAAGGCCAGCGCGTGCGCGACCTGCTCAGGCTCGGCCGCGTAATAGTCGAGCAGGACGCGGATCTGCGGGGTCGAGACCTTGGACGGGAAACCGTCTTCCAAGCGCATGACCGTCGGAGGCGAGACATCGATCTGCTGCCCGGCCCTGGTCAGGCTGCGCGCACCGCGCAGCTGACGCATGAAACCCCCGAAAGCCATTCGAACCGCGGTGACACCGGTCATTCGTTAGCCTCGCTATTCGACAATCGATCACCGTGAAACGTTTCGTGTTGTAACACAGAGTAATTCGAGAAAGATTCGCCGTGAACGTTTCACGGAACTTGAATTTCGATGTCTACTTATTCCTGAGCGCTCACCTCGGAAAATCGGACACGACATCGGGAGTCGTAATGCCTTGGGATGCTTGGATTTTGTCGGCGATGACCGCTTTGGGTGGGTTGTCGATCGCGTTCTGTGTGGTCGAGGACGTCAGGAGTTCCCGCAATGCGGAACGCGGTCGGGTGGGGAGACATCGGGCGCAGCGCCGGCGGGTCAGGGGGTGAGCCGTGCGGGCGATCAGTCATGAGGTGCCGGATTATCCGGTGCAGAATCTCGAGGTGGCGCGGCGCGGGCTCGGGGCGCATAGCGACTGCGGCAAGGAGTGTGAGGCCAAGCGGTATTTCACGGCGTTGGTGCCGCATTTGGAGATGATCGCGCGGCGGCGAGCGGCTTCGGCGGGGTGGAATCTTTGGGCCCGGGAACCGTGACGTGGAAGAGGCCCGGGTAC
>NZ_JBHWHH010000110.1:0-24622 GCF_042732555.1 Nocardia sp. NPDC059764 | reverse complement strand
GGACTCCCCGGCGGCCGTCGGCGTTTCCGCAGGAAACCCGCGCTGACCGGCGGTGAGGTCCGTCACGATCGAATGTCGCGCGGATACCGATCCGGTCGGGGCGGGGAATGCGCTCGAACCCCGTTTCGTTCTATCGCGTACTCGCTTCACAACGCCCCCGGCAAGGGCCGTTCACACGTATTCGATTGCGGCATCGCGAAGTTCGAGTTCCGGCGGCGGCAACCACCCGGTCACCGAGGGCCGGTTCGCCGGCGGCCCGTGTTCCCGGCGATCCGCGCTTCTCAGGAACTTCTCAGCCGTGCACCGTAAAAACCGCAGCTCAGGTGCGGTTTACACCGGCTCCGGCGGGGAACTTTCCTGAAGTCGGGCCCGTTGTACGGAGCGAGACACCACCGACAGGAGGCAAGTCATGACAAGCCCCGCCACCACTGACGTGCGCACCAGCGAACAAGACCTCGACGCCGCAAGCCCCGCCGCCGACCTGGTACGTGTGTACCTGAACGGGATCGGCAAGACGGCGCTGCTCACGGCGGCCGACGAGGTCGAGCTGGCCAAGCGCATCGAGGCGGGCCTCTACGCTCAGCACCTGCTGGAGACGAGCAAGCGTCTGTCCGCCGCGAAGAAGAAGGATCTGGCGATCCTGGTTCGCGAGGGTCAGGCCGCCCGCCAGCACCTGCTGGAAGCCAACCTCCGCCTCGTGGTCTCGCTGGCCAAGCGCTACACCGGTCGTGGCATGCCGCTGCTGGACCTCATCCAGGAAGGCAACCTGGGTCTGATCCGCGCGATGGAGAAGTTCGACTACACCAAGGGCTTCAAGTTCTCGACCTACGCGACCTGGTGGATCCGGCAGGCCATCACCCGCGGCATGGCGGATCAGTCCCGCACCATCCGCCTCCCCGTGCACCTGGTCGAACAGGTGAACAAGCTGGCCCGCATCAAGCGTGAGCTGCACCAGCAGCTGGGCCGCGAGGCGACCGACGCGGAACTCTCGCGCGAATCCGGCATTCCCGTCGACAAGATCGCCGATCTGCTCGACCACAGCCGCGACCCGGTATCGCTGGACATGCCGGTCGGCAATGACGAAGAGGCCCCGCTGGGCGACTTCATCGAGGACTCCGAGGCCACCTCCGCCGAGAGCGCGGTCATCGCCGGTCTGCTGCACCGCGACGTGCGGGTCGTGCTCGCCACCCTGGACGAGCGCGAACAGCAGGTCATCCGGCTGCGCTACGGCCTCGACGACGGCCAGCCGCGCACCCTCGACCAGATCGGCAAGCTCTTCGGGCTCTCCCGCGAGCGGGTCCGCCAGATCGAGCGTGAGGTCATGTCCAAGCTCCGCAAGGGCGAGCGCGCCGACCGCCTGCGCGCCTACGCCAGCTAGTCCCGCGGGTCCGACCGCGTGGAGCCGGTCCCCCTGCCCGGCTCCACACCGGTCATCGGGCCATCTCGAGGCGCCGGCCCGATGTCGCCGGCCGATTCGCTCCCCTGTACGTCCCCCTCCGGGCGAGCCGAGTCGGCCGGCGTTTCCGTGTCCGGACCCCGTCGACACGCGGGGCGAGTGGGATTGCGGGGCACCGGCTCTCGGGGATGGGAATCTGTCGCCCGTGACCGATTCGCTGACGATGATTGCCATCGACACCCTGTCGCAGCAGGTGAACACCTATGCGAGCCGGGTCGCCGGTGAGCCGCTCCCGCCGGTGAGCTGGATGTGGGACTGCCGCGCGCGGCTGGACCCCACCGGCGCGGAGGCCGAGTTCTTCGGCACCGTCCACCCGGATCTGCCCGCCGCCGAATCGAATATCCAGCTGGTGACCTGGGCGCGGGCACTCGCCCTCACCGACTCCACCGAGATGCGCGACGCCGCCGCGGGGCGCCGCGTCTTCACCGGCAGCCTCGGCAACTCCCGCATCCGGCTGGCCGCGTTCATCGAAATGCCGTGGCCGGCAAGCGAAACCCAGCCGTTGATCGCCCTGCGATGATCTAGCGCCGGGTCAGCGCCTGGCACGGCGTCGGGGCCGGGATGTCACCGCGGAAGTAGGTGGTCGGCGTGACACCCATGAGCGAGCGGAAATCGGCGCTCAGGTGGGACTGGTCGTAGTAGCCCGAGGAGTGGGCCAGATCCGACCACGGGGTATTGCCGCCCGCCGCGATCACCTGACGCAGCCGGGTGATGCGCGCGTAATGCTTGGGAGACACACCGATTCCGGCGGTGAACAGGTTGCGAAGCTGGCGTTCGGAGACCGCCAGACCGGTCGCGATCTCGCCGACCGGCGCGGCGGTGTCCATGGCGGTCACCGCCGAATTCAGGAGTCGGCGGTGGTCGCGGCGCACCGGATCCTCGGTGACCCGGTGCGGGAGTTCGGCTTCCAGGAAGGCCGTCACCTCGTCCGGGTCGAGCTCCAGCAGCACGTCGGCCAGCTCGGCCGCCGGGCCGGGCAGCGCCGACAGCAGGGTGACCCGATCGGTCAACTCGGCCGCTCGGACGCCGAGCAGCGGCTGGGCGGCGCCGGGGGCCAGCCGGATGCGGGTGCAGCCCGCGGGCCGCTCCGGGTGGGCGTAGGTGGCGCGGGTGCGCGGGCCCAGCACCCAGGCGTCGCGGCGGCCGGATGCCTCACGGCGCAACACGATCGAGGTGGCGGCCAGCGGCAGGTGGCTGAAGGCGACCGGTCCGGGATCGGTGGTCGGGATGTGGGCGATCTCGGCGATCCAGGGGCGCAGACCGGCGGGCGGCGCGGTGCGGCGCTCGAGGTCCTCGGCGGACACGACGGAGGCCAGGGTTTGCGCGGTGGTCACCGAATCCACTCTAGGCAGCCTCGGCCGATCCGGTTGTGCCGGTTTTTCCTATCTCGCGGGCCGGGCCCAGCGGCAGGGTGATGGACATGATCGTTATCACCGGTGCCACGGGCACCATCGGCAGTGAAGTCGTCCGGTTGTTGGCCGAGCGGGACGTGAAAGTCCGTGCGGTGACCCGGAATCCGGAGCAGGCGCGGGTTCCGGGCGGAGTCGAGGTGGTGCGCGGCGACTACGCCGACACCGAGTCCATGGCCGCGGCCTTCTCCGGCGCGGAGGCGGCGTTCCTGGTCGGGCTGCTCGGCCCGGACTACGTGGAACTGGATCGGGCGCTGGTCGCGGCGGCGCGCACGGCCGGGGTGGGCCGCCTGGTGAAGCTGTCCGCGATCGGCACCGGAGATCCGGAGCTGGGGCGGGTCGGCACCTGGCACATGCCCGGCGAGCAGGCGGTGCGCGAGAGCGGGGTGGACTGGACCATCCTGCGGCCCAGCAGTTTCGCCTCCAACACCCGTAGCTGGGTCGCCCCGATCCAGGCCGGTCAGCCGGTCCCGAACATGACCGGCGCCGGCGCGCAGGGCGTGGTCGATCCGCGCGATGTCGCGGCGGTGGCGGCCGAAGCCCTGCTGTCCGACGACCATGCGGGACGGATCCACACCCTCACCGGTCCCGCGGCGCTGACCACCCATGATCAGGCCGCCGTGCTGGCGGCGGCGCTCGCCCGTTCCATCGACGTCACCGACATCCCCCTGGATGTGGCCCGCGGGTTCATGCTCGAGTCGGGCATGTCCGAGGAGTACGCGGACGGTGCGCTGGCCGGTCAGGCGTTCGTCCGCGACGGCGGGAATGCGATCGTCACCGGCGATGTCGAGCAGGTTCTCGGCCGCGCGCCCCGCACCTACGCCGACTGGGTGCGCGACCACCGCACCGAGTTCGGGGCCTGAGCCGGGGTCAGGCGGATGCCAGGACCGAGCCGAGCCGGTCGTGCATGCCCTGCCAGCCGCCGCCCATGATGCTGCGGGCGCGCTGCATGACCGCGTCCTCGGGGTCGAAGCCGCTGTGGCTGAACAGGACTCGAGTGCCGTGCCCCTCGGGACGCAGGGTCCAGCTGATGACCCAGCCCGTCTCCCGCTCGGCCGCGGCGTCGTTCCAGGTGAGGGTGAGCAGTTCCGGCTCGACGACCTCGAGCACCCGGCCGCGGATCTCGCCGGAGAAGTTCTGGCCGGGCATGGGCCGGGTGGTCATCTCGAAGACCGTGCCCACCACCGGCTCGAACCCGACGGGCCGCATCATCCACTGCCCCATGAGTTCCGGGGTGGTGAGCGCCCGCCACACCTTGGCGGGCGGGTGCGGATAGAACTGGTCGAGTTCGATCCTGGTGGTGTCGTCGGTCATCGTGGGTCCTTCTCCTCGGGCTGGTCGGGTTCGTCGGGCATGGCGTCGAGCACCGCGCCCAGGTCACGCAGCCGGGCCCGCCAGAACCGTTCGAACGGATCGAGCCAGGACTGCACGTCCTGCAAGGGGTCCGGTTCCACGCGGTAGAACCGTTGCCGCCCACGCTTGTCCTCGGCCACCAGGCCCGCGTCCCGCAGCACCTTCAGGTGCTCGGACACGCTGGGCCGGGCCATGTCGAAGCGCTCGGCGATCACCTGCACCGACTGCTCACCCTCGAGCAGCAGCTCGAGGATGTCGCGCCGGGTCGGATTGGCCAGCGCGCCGAACACACGATCGGCGTCTCCGGACTTCAAGCGGTAGGGCACACGACCACGATAGGTAGGAAATTACCTACGCGTCAAACTCCGCACACAACCCCGAGAACGGCAACGATCACAACCCGAAGCTCCCGGCACCGACGCTTCCGGCGCCGTCACAGCCGTAGGTACCGGGATCCGGGGTGGGCGTGCCGGGCGGTGCGGCGGCGACCGTGACGGTCTGCGACGCGGACTGCGGCCCCTGGGTCACGGTGATCGTGTGGGAGCCCGCGGTGGTCGGGATCCAGGTGGTGTAGAAGCCGGTCATGAAACCCTGGAACCCCGAGAAGAAGCAGGTTCCATTGTCCCGCAAGGTCACCCGCTCCCACGGGAGATGAAGGAGCGTGGGTGAGACCTTCAGGTCGATCCACACCTTGGTTCCCACGACATAACCACCCGCCGGGGCGGTGAGGGTGACGGCGACTTCCGATGCCGACGCGGTCGACGTCGCCAGCCCGCCCAGGGCGCCGGTCGCCATCAAAACCACTGCGCCCCTGCCGATTCCGCGGGCTATCGCATTGCCTGCGCTCATGCGCTACTCCTGTTCGTGAACCCCGTATACGAGGTTCACGAACAGTAGCGTTCGCAGAGTGTGGAATTCAGACATTCCACTCATCCGGGCTGCCCCAGGTTTCCGGGGCAGGGCCGCCGGATCGGTTAGCCGGAGTTGCGCAGGGCGGTGGCGAGACCGTTCATGGTGAGCAGGATGCCGCGCTCGACGAGTTCGGAGGTGTCCCCCGCACGGCGACGACGGAGTAGCTCGACCTGGAGTTGGTTGAGCGGTTCCAGGTACGGGAAGCGGTTGTGGATGGACTCGGCCAGGGCTGGGTTGTCGGCGAGCAGTTCGTCGGCGCCGGTGATGGCGGCGTGCATGCGCGCGGTGCGGGTGAACTCGTCGCAGATCATGCGGAAGACGGTGTCGCGCAAGGCCGCATCGGGCACCAGGTCCGCGTAGCGGGCGGCGATGTCCATGTCCGCCTTGGCCATCACCTGGGCCAGGTTGGACATGACGGTGTTGAAGAACGGCCAGCGGCGGTACAGGTCCGACAGGGTGGCCAGGCGCGCGGGGTCGTCGCCGATCCACTGCTCGAACGCGGTCCCGGTGCCGTACCAGCCGGGCAGCATGACCCGCGACTGGCTCCAAGCCATGACCCACGGGATGGCGCGCAGGTCGTAGACGGAGTCGGTGGGTTTGCGCGAGGCGGGGCGGCTGCCCAGGTTCAGATCCGCGACCTCGGCCACCGGGGTGGAGGCCCGGAAGTACTCGACGAAGCCCGGGGTCTCGTGCACCAGTTTCGAATACGCGATGCGCGCGGATTCGGCCAGCTCGTCGAGGATTTCGTAGGCGGGCTCGGCCTCCGCGCCCAGCCCCTCCACATCCAGCAGGGTGGATTCCAGGGTCCCCGCGACCAGCGCCTCCAGATTGCGGTACGCGGTACCGGAATCGGCGTACTTGGTGGAGATGACCTCGCCCTGCTCGGTCAGCCGCAGCGCGCCGCGCACCGCCCCGGCCGGCTGGGCCAGGATGGCGTCGTAGCTACGGCCGCCGCCGCGGCCGACGGTGCCGCCGCGACCGTGGAAGAGCCGCAACCGGATTCCGGTCTTGCGGGCCACGTCCACCAGGTTCTGCTCGGCGCGGTACAGCGCCCAGTTGGCGGCCAGGTATCCGCCGTCCTTGTTGGAGTCGGAGTACCCGAGCATGACCTCCTGCTGCATGCCGCGCGCGGCCACCAGGCGGTGATAGGCGGGCACTTCCAGTGCGGCCGAGAGGATGTCGGCGCCGTGGCGCAGGTCGTCGATCGTCTCGAACAGCGGCACCACCCCGACCGGGCTGGACGGCGCGGTGTCCGCGTCGCCCGGATCGAGAATGCCCGCCTCCTTCAGCAGCAGCGCGGCCTCGAGCATGTCACTGACCGAGGTGCACATGCTGATGATGTAGTTGGGCACGGTGTCCGGGCCGAGATCGTCGAGCGCGGTCCTGGCGGCGCGCACCACCGCGAGCTCCTTGGCGGCCAGGTCGCTCAGCCGCGCGGCGGGCCCGACCAGCGGTCGGCGCGTGGTCAATTCGGCCGACAGCAACACCACCCGCTGGTCCTCGTCGAGCGAGGCGTAGTCGGGATGCACTCCGGCCCAGGCGAACAGCTCCGCCACCACCTGCTCGTGGGTCTCGGAGTTCTGGCGCATGTCCAGGCCCTGGAGGTGAAACCCGAAGGTCTCCACGGCCGATCGCACCGAGGCCAGCTGGTCGTCGGCCAGCAGTCCGTCCCCGGACGCCCGCATGGACGCGTCGACCACGCCCAGATCGGTCAGCAACTCCCCCGGCCCGTCATAGGGCAGCGCCCCGGCGTCGATGCCGTCCGCGGGGAGCTCGCCCAGCGCCCGGATCGCGGTGGCGCTGAGCCGGGCCCGGATCGCGCGCACGGCCCGGCGATACGGCTCGTCGGCCCGCTGCGGCGACTCGTCGAAGCCGGCGTCGGCCAGCGCCGCCAGTTCCGGTGTGACCGGCACCAGCCGCGCCGACTGCGACAGCGTCTTCTCCAGCTCGACCAGCGCGCTCAGGTACCGCTCGAACGCGACCGTGCCCGCGCGGTGGGTGGCGCGGTGCACCACGTCGGCGGTCACATTGGGATTGCCGTCGCGGTCGCCGCCGATCCACGAGCCGGGCCGCAGGATCGGCCGCGCCAGCAGGTCGTGCCCCGGCCAGCGGGACCGCAGCGCGGCCCGCACCTGGTCATTGATGCGGGGGATGACGTCGAACAGCGTGAGGTCGTAGTACCGCAGCCCCACGTCGATCTCGTCCTGGATCCGCAAGCGCGCCAATCGGATCAGCGCCGCCCGCCACAGTTGCAGCACCTGGCGGCGGATGTCGACCTCGAGTTCGGCGAATTCCGGCTCGTACCTGTTGTAGCGCTGCCGCTGCCGCATCAGGTCGGTGATCTTGCCCTGCACGTCGAAGATGGTGCGCCGCCGGGTCTCGGTCGGATGCGCGGTGATGACCGGCGACACCAGCGCGTCCGACAGCAGGTCGGCGACCACCGCCCCGTCGGGCCCGTAGGCGTCGAGCTTCTGGTAGGTGGCGGCCAGGCTGGAGTCCTGCGGCGGCTCCCCGGCCGCGACGTGCGCCGCGCGCCGGCGATCGCGCTGCAGGTCCTCGGCCAGATTGGCCAGCAGCAGGAAGTGACTGAAGGCGCGGATCACCGGGATGGCGGTGCGGATGTCGACATCGCGCAGCATGTCCGCGACCGCGCTGCGCTCCACCTCCGAGCGGCGGATCCGGAACGCCTCCACCCGGACCCGTTCGATCAGGTCGAAGATCTCCGGGCCCTCGTGGTCGCGAATGGTGTCCCCGAGAATGCCGCCGAGGAACCGGATGTCGTCGCGCAACGGCGCGGTCGCCGTCTCGATCTGATTCGCCTGCACTGCGTTCACCTCTCCGAGTTCGGCTACTGCTCAACCCATCCGGCGCGGCCCGATGTCGAATCGGTTGGGTTCCGGCCCGATTCGCACCCGCGCGTACAGCACCGCCGCGCCGTCCGGCGAGGCCAGCACCGGTTCGCACTGCAACTCTCGCACCTCCGGCAGGTCGTCGCAGAGCGCCGAGATCCGTTGCGCCAGTTCGGCCAGCGCGCCCTTGTCGACCGGCTTGCCGAGATCGCGCCCGCCGACGGTGCCCGACAACAGCGGGGCCGCCCGGGGCGCGTCGATCAGCTCGGCCGACTCCGCCTCGGTCAGCGGCAGCGCCCGGTACACCCGGTCGCCGAGCAGGTCGATGATGGTGCCCGATAGGCCGAAACTGATGACCGAACCGAACGACGGGTCGTCCTGCACCCGGAAGGTGCAGCCCACACCCTTGGTGGCCATGCGCTGAATGTGCACCGGGTTGCCGGAGATCTCCGCCAGATCGGTGAACGCCCGCCGTACGGCGTCGGGCCGCCACAGGTCCAGGCGCACACCGGTGAGATCGGGCCGGTTGCGCCAGATCTCGCCGGTGGCCTTGGCCGCCACCGGGAATCCCAGTTCGTCGGCGGCCGCCACCGCGGCGTCGGCGTCGCGGACCTCCCGGAACTCGACCACGTCGATCCCGTAGCAGCCCAGCAGTTCCGCGGCCTGCAGATCGGTGAGCCACGCGGTGGCGTCCCCGGACATCCACCGCGCCACCAGTTCCCGCGCCCGCGCGGTGTCGGCGCCGACGGGCCGGGCGATCGGCGACAGCGGCCGGGTGCGCCACTCGGCGTAGCGCCGCGCCCGCCCCAGCGCGCGGGCGGCCCGCTCCGGATCGCCGTAGGAGGGAATGGAACCGCGTTCGAGGATGCCGCCCAGCCCGCGGGTGGCCAATAGGTTCGGCATGCCCTGATCGGCGACGAAGGTGGTGAGCACCGGGGTCGCCGGATCCGATTGCGCGCCCGCGCGAATCGCCTCGGCGAAGGAGGCCACGGCGGCGGGCACCGGCGGCGAGTAGATGACGATCACCGCGTCCACCGCCGGATCGCTGGTCGCGGCGGCCACCGCGGTCAGGTAGTCCGCCGGACCGGCCTGCGGCCCGAGGTCGGTGGGCTCGTCCACGGTCAGGCCCTCACCGCGCGCCGCGTCGACGGCCAGCCAGCTCAGCGCGGCGCTGTTGCCGATCACCGCCAGCCGCGGCCCGGCGGGCAGCGGCTGATAGGCCAGCAGCATGGCGCAGTCGAACAGCTCGGTGATGGAATCGACCTGGATGATCCCGGCCTGCGCGAACAGGTTGCGCACCAGCGAGCGATCCAGATCCTGATCCCCGTCCACCCGCGCCGCGTTGCGGCCGCTGTTCACGGCCACGATGGGTTTGGTGTGCGCCACCCG
Organism: Nocardia sp. NPDC059764; assembly: GCF_042732555.1. Taxonomy (NCBI): domain Bacteria; kingdom Bacillati; phylum Actinomycetota; class Actinomycetes; order Mycobacteriales; family Nocardiaceae; genus Nocardia; species Nocardia sp. NPDC059764. The sequence goes on along the minus strand of NZ_JBHWHH010000110.1, from coordinate 15,254 downwards.
GCGCGCGATGCGGGAGAACTTGCGCGGATTGCCGAAGGTCTCCAGATACAGCAGCACCACATCGGTGTCCGGGTCGCTGTCCCAGTACTGCAGCAGGTCGTTACCGGAGACGTCGGCGCGGTTGCCGGCGGAGACGAAGGTCGACAGCCCCAGCTGCCGGGCCGCGGCCTCGCCCAGGATGGCCGCGCCCAGTGGGCCCGACTGGCAGAAGAATCCGATCCGCCCACGCCCGGGCAACACCGGTGCGAGGGTGGCGTTCAAGGCGATCGCCGGATCGGTGTTGGCGATGCCGAGCGCGCTCGGACCCACCACCCGCATGCCGTGCGTCCGCGCGGCGTCGACCAGATCGCGTTCGGCCTGATAGCCGTGCGGACCGGTCTCGGAGAATCCGGCGGTCAGCACCACCAGGCCCTTGACGCCCTTGGCCATGCAGTCGTCGAGCACCGACCCGATCTCCGTGGCGGGCACCGCGATCACGGCCAGATCGACCTCGTCGGGGATGTCACGCACGGTCGGATACGCGCGCACGCCGCGCACCGCGGTGCGGTTCCGGTTCACCGGGAACACCGGCCCCTGGTAGGCCCCCGAGAGCAGGTTGGCCAGCACCGCGCCACCGACCCGGCTGGTCGACGGGGTGGCCCCGATCACCGCGATGGACTTCGGCGACAACAGGTTCCCGACGCTGCGCGCCTCCGAGGCCCGCTCGCGCGAATCCCGCACCGACAGCAGCGCTTCGGTGGGGTCGATGGCGAACTCCAGGTGCAGCACCGACCCGTCGCGGCTGCGCTGCACCTGATAACCGGCGTCGCGGAACACTTGCACCATGGCGTTGTTCTCGGCGAGCACCTCGGCCACGAAGGTCGCGATGTCGTTCTCCGCGGCCGCGCCCGCCAGGTGTTCGAGCAGGATCGAGCCCAGCCCGCGGCCCTGGTGCTCGTCGGCGACCACGAACGCCACCTCGGCCGCGCGCGGTCCCGGCCGGTCGGCCAGGTACTCGTAGCGGCCCACCGCGATGATCTCGTCGCCGAGTTCGGTCACCAGCCCGACGCGGTCGCGGTAGTCCACGTGCGTGGTCCGGTACAGGTCCTTGGGCGTCATCCGCGGGTACGGCCCGAAGTAGCGCAGGTAGCGGGTGCGGTCGGAGAGCGCGGTGTGGAAGCGCTCCAGCGCCTCGGCGTCGTCGGGGGTGATGGGCCGCAGCCCGACCACACCGCCGTCGGAGGCCAGCACGTCGGCGAACCAATGCTCCGGCGGCGGAGGCGGATTCACCGGGGTGCCGGGGGTGTCCGGCGGCAGCGGCGGGGCCGGTGCCGGGGGCGCGCTGCCGTTGCCGGACACGGCGGCCGGGTCGGCGGAGTGGGACGGGTCAGTCACGGGGATCCTCCGGATCCAGGCCGAGCAGGCCGAAACTCGCCCGGCGCGTTGCCAATACGGATGTGTCGAGGGCCCGGCGGGCGCGGTCCACGCGCTCGTCGCCGGTGTCGCGGCCGCCGCCGGGGCCGTCCCAGCGCGCGAACGAGGTGTCGGCCCCGTCGCCCATGGTCTCGGGCACCGCCACCATGGGCGCGTATCGGCCGACCAGCTCACGCCATTCGGGCGGGGTGGCGGTCGTGGGGTCGATGGTGCGATCCAAGGCGGTGGCCAGCAGGTGGGTCCAGGCCCGCGGCACCACCCGGATCAGGCCGTAGCCGCCGCCGCCCACCGCCAGCCAGCGCCCCTCGGCGTACCGGTCGGCGAGCTCGCGCATGGCCAGGAAGGCCGCGCGCTGACCGTCGATGCTGAGTTCCAGATCGGCCAGGGGATCCTCGCGGTGGGTGTCGACACCGCACTGGCTGATCACGATCTGCGGCCGGAACGCCGCCAGCGCGCCCGGCACCACCGCGTGGAACCCGCGCAGCCACAGCGAATCCCGGGTGCCGGGCATGATCGGCAGATTGATGGCGGTGCCCTCGGCCGCGCCCATGCCGGTCTCCTCCGGCCAGCCGGTATTGGGCCACAGGGTCGCCGGGTGCTGGTGGATGGACACCGTCAGCACCCGCGGGTCCCCGTAGAACACCCGCTGCACCCCGTCACCGTGGTGCACGTCCACATCGAGATAGGCGATGCGGTCGAAACCGTTGTCGAGCAACCACGAAATCGCCACCGCTACATCGTTGTACACACAGAACCCCGCTGCCGAGGCCGGCATGGCGTGATGCATACCACCACCGATGCTCACCGCCCGGCGGGTGTGCCCGGCCGCGATCGCCTGCGCGGCGGCCAGCGTGCCGCCCACGATCACCGACGCCGCCTCGTGCATGTGCGGGAATACCGGGTTGTCGGCGGAGCCGAGCCCGTAGGGCGGGGCGGTGGGGACCGAGCCCAGCGGCTGCCGCGCGTGCTTCACGGCCTCGATGTAGTCATGGGTGTGGACGCGCAGCAGCTCCGATTCACCCGCGGCGTCCGGTGTGAGTTGCTCCACGCCGTCGAGCAGGCCCAGTCCCTCGGCGAGCGCCATGGTGAACTGCAGGCGCACCGGTCGCATGGGGTGCTCGGGGGTCCAGGTGTAGTCGAGGAATCGATCGGTCCATACGACCGTTCCATCCACTGCGAGGTTCGGTTCACCACCAGCTCGGCCAGGCATACCTGCCACGCTAATGCGTCGCGCCGGTTCGTAGGCTTGGCACACCGCGGTGCCCGCCGAGCTGTCGGACCGGGATGGCAGGCTGCCACCGAGCAAACCTGCTGGGAACACGCTGCCCGTCCTGGCTGTTGACCGTGCGTCCGCGAAATAAGCTGTCGCCCGGTGCAGCCGCCGTGCATGGGTAGAATTCGTGCCGACGAAGGGGTTTAACAGGTGAAGGATCTGGTCGACACCACGGAGATGTACCTCCGTACCATCTACGACCTCGAGGAGGAGGGCGTCACGCCGCTGCGTGCGCGCATCGCCGAACGCCTCGAGCAGAGCGGCCCGACGGTGAGCCAGACGGTCGCGCGGATGGAGCGCGACGGTCTGCTGAACGTCGCCGGTGATCGCCACCTCGAACTGACCGAGAAGGGCCGCGCCATGGCGGTCGCCGTGATGCGCAAACACCGGCTGGCCGAGCGGCTGCTGGTCGACATCATCGGACTCGAGTGGGAGAACGTGCACGCCGAGGCCTGCCGCTGGGAGCATGTGATGAGCGAGGAGGTCGAGCGCCGCCTGGTCGAGGTGCTCAACCACCCCACCACCTCCCCCTACGGCAATCCGATTCCGGGCCTGGACGAACTGGGCATCGATCCCGCCGCCGGGTCCGAGGAGAAGCTGGTCCGGCTCAGCGACCTGCCCGCCGGGCAGGCCCAGGCCGTCGTGGTGCGCCGGCTGTCCGAGCACATCCAGACCGACCCGGAGACAATCAACCAGCTCCGCCAGGCCGGTGTGGTGCCCGACGCCCGCGTCACCGTGGAGAACAAGCCGGGCGCCGTGGTCATCTCGGTGCCCGGGCACGAGGGATTCGAACTGTCCGACGAGATGGCGCATGCCGTCCAGGTGAAGTTGGTCTGATCCGTGAAGCTTCTGGTAACTGGCGGCGCCGGCTACGTGGGTGGCGTGTGCGCGCAGGTTCTGCTCGAGGACGGCCACGAGGTCGTGGTCGTCGATGATCTGTCCACCGGCAACGCCGACGGCGTCCCGGCCGGGGCCAAGTTCGTCGAGGGCGATATCGCCACCGTCGGCACCGAACTGATCGCGTCCGAATCCTTCGACGGAGTGCTGCATTTCGCGGCCCAGTCGCTGGTCGGCGAATCGGTGGTGGCGCCGGAGAAGTACTGGCACGGCAATGTGGTCAAGACTCTGGCCCTGCTCGAGGCCATGCGGGCGGCGGGCACGCCGAAGCTGGTGTTCTCCTCCACCGCAGCGGTGTACGGCGAACCGGAGCAGGTGCCGATCGTCGAGGACGCCCCGAAGGCGCCGACGAACCCCTACGGCGCGTCGAAGCTGTCCATCGATTACGCGATCACCTCGTACGCGGCCGCGCACGGCTTGGCCGCGACCAGCCTGCGCTACTTCAACGTGGCCGGCGCCTACGCCGGGCTCGGCGAGAACCGTGTGGTGGAAACCCATCTCATCCCCCTCGTCTTGCAGACCGCGCTGGGTCATCGTGAGTCGATCTCGGTGTTCGGCACCGACTACCCGACGCCGGACGGCACCGCAGTGCGCGACTACATCCACATCCGCGATCTGGCGCAGGCGCATCTGAAGGCGCTCGAGCAGTCGCAGCCGGGTGCGCATCGCATCTTCAATCTGGGCAGCGGCACCGGTTTCTCGGTGCGCGAGGTCATCTCGGCCTGCGCGCGGGTGACCGGGCTGCCGATCAACGCGGTCGACGCCCCGCGCCGCGCGGGTGACCCGGCCGTGCTGATCGCCTCCAGCGCCAAGGCCATCGCCGAACTCGGCTGGACGCCCGAGCACACCGATCTCGACGAGATCGTCTCCGACGCCTGGGAATTCCTGCGCTCCCTCGGCGACCGCGCGCACAGCGCCCGCTGAGCCCTTCCGGACCGGCCCGGGGTCCGCGATGTGATCACCGCGGCTCCGGCCCGAGGCGCACGCCCAGATCGGCGGCGGTCTCGCGGCCGGAGTCCGCGAGCCGCAGCAACCGCTCCGGCGGCATGCCGGTCTGCAGGCCCAGTTCCAGCAGGGTCGCCATGCGGTGCTGCGGATCCGCGGTCAGCGCGGCGTCCAGCGCCACACCGGCCAAAGGACCGTCACCCCGCGTGTACGCGCAATAGCCCAGCAGCGCTGCGGCTTCGGCGCGATCCGGATCGGGCAGCGCCCGGGTCAGCTGGGTCCACAACGCTTCCGCGCCGTCGGCGTGCGGGCCCGGGGCCAGCCCGAACATGATGTCGCGCAGCGCCGGATCCCGGAGCGCGACGGCCAGATCCGCCAGCTCGACCGGGGTGAGCCGGACCCCGGCCTCGACCCGTTCGAGATGGCCCAGCACCCGGCACAATTCGAGCCGCAGTCGCACCCGCGGATCACCGGGCTGCGCCGGCCGGGCCGTGGCGGCGGCCGCGATCTCCAAGGCGGCGGCCGTCGCGTCCCGCGCCACGGGGTCGACCGCGAGCAGGTCGGTCAGCTCCCGGCGGGACCCGCGCAGCGGGCGGCCGTCGAGGACGTGGCGCAGGGTCACCATCGAGGTCGCCGGATCGCGCTGGAGCCCGCGCGACCACGGTCCCGACAGGGTCCACCAGGGCAGTTCCGGCCCGATGGCCTGGACCGCCCAGGCACCGGCCAGCGGCACCGCGTCCGCGTCGAGCCGATGTTCGAGGGCGGCAACGAGATCACCGTGCTTGCGCGCCCGCACCCCCGCGTGCCGCCCGGTGGGTTCGGTCGCGCGGTCGTCGATCACGAGGGCCAGCGCCGCGACGGCCCGGTGCCGCACACAGATTCCCGCGACCCGCTCGACCAGCAGTCCGGTCGCGCATCGGCCCCGATTGTCGAGATCCATGCGGGTCACCACCTCGACCGCCGCGGCCTCCGGCGACTCCGGGTCCGCCCGCAGCACGGTCACCACCAGTGACCGCGCGGGCGTGAAGCCGAGCATCGCGGGGACCGCGGCGATCAGGTCACCGGGTTCGCGCAGCCGCGGCCCGCACTCCCCCGGATCCTCGAACGGCGGGTCGGCCGCGGTGTCCGGGCGATCGGACAGCACGGGTGCCGGGCGCGGCGCGGACTCGGCGGGCGGAGCCGGTTCGACGGGCACAGTGGGCTCGACGGGCAGGGTGGGCTCGACGGGCAGGGTGGGCTCGATGGACGGCTTGGGCTCGATGGGTGCGTTCATGCCGTCGAGCGTGCGCCCGGCCACCACCCGGCCCCGATCGGCGACCTCGGGTTTTGCTGGGGCTGTGGATGATTCATCGCACCGATCGCGCGTCGTGGAGTACTCGGCGTGGTCAGGGAGCCGCAACGCGGACTGTGTCGGTGCCCATTGTTATCGTGCGCCCGCTCGCACGGCGGCCGTGTCCGGGCGCCCCGCGCCGAGCCCTCGGGACGCGAACCTGAAATGCAATCATTTCATTTTCCCCGCCCGGCCGCGTTTGCGCTGCTAGTGTCCGCCTGGCACTGCCCCGCGGCAGCACCGGAAGGAGACCGTGCGCAACGAAAGACGCCTAGGCGGGCCGGGACTCGGCCAAGACCGCCAGGTAGTGCGGATTGGACATGATCCCCAGGACATTGCCGAACGGGTCCACCACCGAGGCCGTCACGAAACCGGTACCCTCGCCGCGCTCGATGATCGGCTCGTACACGGTCGCTCCCATGCCGAGCAGCCGCTCGAAGGTGGCGGCGACATCGTCGACGTGCCAGTTCACGATCTGACCGCCCGGGACATCCGGGTGCGAGGGCGCGAACTTGCCCGCGATGATGCCCAGTTCGGCCTGGTAGTCACCGATGCGGAACTCGTAGTACCCGCCCGGCACGGCGAAATACGGCTGCACGCCGAGCAGTTCGCTGTACCAGTCCTTGGCCGCCTCGAGATCGTCGGCGAAGTAGTTGACGGTGGCCATTCCACGCAGCATGGCGGTTCTCCTCGGTCGGTTCAGCTGGTTACCACACCATCATCGCGCGCAAAGTGCTCACCGAATGAGCACTTTTCCGGGCAGAATTCCGGCTATGCGCGCGGATCGATTGGTGGCGACCCTGCTGTTCATGCAGACCCGGGGCCGGGTGACCGCGGCCGAGGTGGCGGCCGAACTCGAGGTGTCGGTGGCTACCGCCCGCCGGGACCTGGAAGCCCTGTCCACGGCCGGCGTCCCGGTCTACCCGCAGCCCGGACGCGGCGGCGGCTGGGCGCTGGTCGGCGGCGCGCGCACGGACCTGAGCGGTCTCACCGGCCCCGAGGCCCAGGCGTTGTTCCTGTTGCTGGGCCCGGTGGCCACGGCGAGCCCGGCCACCAAGTCCGCGCTGCGGAAGCTGTTGCGCGCCTTGCCGCCCACCTTCCGCGACACCGCGGAGGCGGCGGCGGGCGCGACCGTGGTGGACCCGGCCCGCTGGGGCGAATCCGACGACCGGCCCCCGGCCCTGGTGGACGAGCTGCAGCGGGCGGTGGTGCGCCGCAGCCGGATCCGGCTGCGCTACGACCGCGCGGGGCAGCGGACCGAGCGGCTGGTCGATCCGTGGGGCCTGGTCGACAAGGACGGCATCTGGTACCTGGTCGCCGGAACCGAGCGCGGGCAGCGGACCTTCCGCGTGGACCGGATCGCGAGCGCCGAGCCGACCGGCGAGATCGCCTCCCGGCCGGAGGATTTCGACCTCTCGACGGCCTGGTCGGAGGTGGTCGAGGAGGTCGAACGGCAGCGCTCCTCGCTCGCGGCGACGGTGCTGATCACCGCCGAGCTGGCGCCGGTGCTGCGCAAACAGCAAGGGCGGCACTGCGTTCTGGACGGCCCCACCGGCGACGGGCGGGTCCGAGCCACGGTCACCGCGCCGACGGCGCTCATGATCGCCCAGCAGCTGGCGGGCTGGGGCGCGGCCGTGGAGGTGGTGGAGCCGGAATCGGTGCGCGCGGAGCTCGCGCGCCTGGGCGCGGAGCTGCTCGCCCGCTACCGTACCGGCGAGTAACCGCTTCCCTGTTATGCGATAACCGAATGATGTTGCAGCAGTGACGATTTCGTGAACTTTCACAGTCCGCCACTGTTACAGTCCGCCCGGCGCGACCCCTTCAACGCGCCGAAAGGATTTTCCGTGAGTAAAGAGCTCTACCCAGATCTACGACGGCCCGCCGCCGGTGCGACGGCGGCCGTCGCGCTCGCCGTGGTGGCCGGTTCCATGCTGGCCGCCCCGGCCGGCGCCTCCATCGAGAACGTCCAGGTCGCGGGTCTCACCAGCGACAAGCCGTGCAGTGTCGCCGACGGTTGCGTCATCCAGGCCTCGCTCGGCGGTGCCGACCAGCTGACCCCGGTCGATTTCGTGGTGAACGGCGCGGTCATCGGCACCCTCACCCCCGTCTCGTACGGCGCCGGCGCGGCCGCGAACCTGGCTTGGCACCCGACCAATGACGGCACCTACACCGTGGGCGTCCGCCAGGGGCTGAGCAGCTCCCAGACCGTCTACATCGTCGGCAAGGGCGGAACCTGCCCGCCGATCTCCTCGCTGATCCCGGGCTCGTCGGGTGGTTCGGCGGGCACCGGTTCGGGCGGCAGCGGTTCGGCGGGCAGCGGCTCGGCCACCGGCTCCGGCGACAGCGGCTCGGGCACCGGCTCGGGCGGCAGCGGTTCCAACTCGGGTTCGAACCAGCCGCTTCCCGCCTGCTGATGGGGTCCGGGAGCCGAGCAGGCAGGGTCGGCTCCCTTTCCCGCGGCTTCCCGGTCCCCGGGGACGCTCAGCCCTTGCGCACCTTGCGGACGGCCGCGGTGAACAGGGTGTCGAGCGCCTCGGTATCGGAGGTGGACCCGGAAGTCATGTACGTCACAGCGACCCGCACCTCGCCGACCTGACCGATCAGCGTCTGCATGCTGCGGGTGAGGCCGTCGCGGTTCTCCGGACCGCCCGGCCGATTCTCGGGTCCGACGGTGCGCCGCAGAGCGAGCGAGTCGTCGGCGATGACCGGTGGCGGCGGATCGAGCTGCGTAGTCACCACCGAGGTCACCCCGGTGTGCCCGACCTTCACGGTCCCGCACTGCCGCAACTGATCCCGCAGGGTCGACAGCGGCTTGCCCGGCCGGGTCAGCACCACCGTGAGCGTCGCCTGACCGTGGTCGTCGGTCCCGACCGACACGGCCGGACCGGTCTTCGGCGCGACCGGCGCGCACGTGCTCGGATCCACCTGCGCCCCCGGCAGATACCCCTCGAGGTCGTAGGCGGCCTGGGCCGCGGTCTCCGGCGACAGCACGACCGCGGTGTAGCGCGCCGGGAACTTCGACGGATCGGGCAGCATCGCGGTGAGCGTCTGGTCGGCGGTGGCGACCGGCGCCGGATTGCGCACGGCGGTCGGATGCCCGGTGACCGTGGTCCCGCACGCCGCCAGCACCGTGCCCAGCGTGACGATCCCCACCGTCCGCGCGGTCCTGCGGGTGCTGCGTACGGGGGGTGCGGAGGGCTGGGTCACTCGGCCCACTATGCCGAAAATCGGCTGTTCACACCGAATGCCACGCCGCGCGCCGGGACAGCGGGAATGCGGGTCCGGGTTCGGCGTGTTGCACAGCGGGTGCGGGTGCTGCGCGCCTGTCATGGGCATGAGGGACAATGGGGTTGGTCGCGAAAGTGGGCCACGCAGGAAGGAGTACGCGATGGACTACGAGTCGCGAATGTACGAGCTGGAATTCCCGGCTCCGCAGCTGTCCTCTCCCGACGGCTCGGGCCCGGTCCTGGTGCACGGCCTCGAGGGTTTCACCGACGCCGGACACGCGGTACGCCTGGCCACCTCGCATCTCAAGGACAGCCTCGAGCACGAACTGGTCGCCTCGTTCGACATGGACGAGTTGCTCGACTACCGCTCGCGGCGTCCGCTCATGACCTTCAAGACCGATCATTTCTCCGACTACACCGAGCCGGAACTGAGCCTGTGGGCCCTCAAGGACACCGCGGGCACGCCGTTCCTACTGCTGGCCGGGCTGGAACCGGATCTGCGCTGGGAGCGGTTCGTGACCGCGGTGCGCCTGCTGGCCGAACAGCTGGGCGTGCGCCGGACCATCGGGCTGAGCGCGATCCCCATGGCCATCCCGCACACCCGCCCGCTCGGCGTCACCGCGCACGCCTCGGACTCCGACCTGGTCGGCGAGCATCAGCGCTGGCCCGGTGAACTGCAGGTGCCCGGCAGCGCGTCCTCGCTGCTGGAGTTCCGGATGGCCCAGCACGGACACGAGTCGGTCGGCTTCTCGGTGCACGTGCCGCACTACCTGACCCAGACCGCCTACCCGGAAGCCGCGCAGACGCTGCTGGAGAACGTGGCCGAGAACGCGGGCCTGGAACTGCCGCTGGCCGCGCTCACCGACGCCGCCGCGCGGGTGCGCGAACAGGTCAACGAGCAGATCGCGGGCAATTCCGAGGTGGAGACCGTGGTCGCCGCGCTCGAGCGGCAGTACGACAGCTTCGTCACCGCCCAGGAACGCCAGTCCAGCCTGCTGGCCAGCGAGAACGATCTGCCCACCGGCGACGAGCTGGGCGCGGAGTTCGAGCGCTTCCTGGCCGAGCAGGCCGGGTTCGCCGACGGCGACGGACCGGAGAACCCGCCGCTGCGGTAGTGGTCGTTGCGGGATCACCCGGCGCCGACCGGTAACGTCTGTCGGCGTGCAGCTGTCCGAATTGGTTCCCGACCGTGCCGTCTCCGACGTGGACCCGGACTGGTTGTACGAGACCTTCGCCGACTGGGCGAGCTCGGAGGGCCTGAACCTGTACTCGGCGCAGGAAGAGGCGCTGCTGGAACTGGTGACCGGGTCCAATGTCATCCTCAACACCCCGACCGGGTCGGGTAAGTCGCTGGTCGCGATCGGCGCGCACTTCGCCGCGCTCAACAAGGGCGAGCGCAGCTACTACACCGCGCCGATCAAGGCGCTGGTGAGCGAGAAGTTCTTCGCGCTGTGCGAGGTGTTCGGCGCCGACCGGGTCGGCATGGTGACCGGTGACGCGGCGGTGAACCCGGACGCGCCCATCATCTGCGCGACCGCGGAGATCCTGGCCAATCTGGCGCTGCGCGAGGGCGCGGCGGCCGATGTCGGCCAGGTCATCATGGACGAGTTCCACTACTACGCCGATCCCGATCGCGGCTGGGCGTGGCAGGTGCCGCTGATCGAGCTGCCCAAGGCGCAGTTCCTGCTCATGTCGGCCACCCTGGGCGAGGTCGACTTCTTCGCCGAGGACCTGACCCGGCGCACCGGCCGCGAGACCGCCATCGTGTCCGGTTCGGAACGGCCGGTGCCGCTGAGCTTCTCGTACGTGCGCACCCCCATCACCGAGACGCTCGAGGATCTGGTGACCACCAGCCTCGCGCCGGTGTACGTCGTGCACTTCACCCAGGCCGCGGCCATGGAGCGGGCGCAGGCGCTGATGAGCGTGAACATGTCCTCCAAGGCGGAGAAGGACGCCATCGCCACGGCCATCGGCGAATTCCGTTTCGCCACCGGCTTCGGCAAGACGCTGTCGCGGTTCATCCGCCACGGCGTGGGCGTGCACCACGCGGGCATGCTGCCCAAGTACCGCCGCCTGGTCGAGAAGCTGGCGCAGGACGGGCTGCTGAAGGTGGTGTGCGGCACCGACACCCTCGGCGTCGGCATCAATGTCCCGATCCGCACGGTCATGCTGACCGGGCTCACCAAGTACGACGGCGTGCGCACGCGGCGGCTCAATGCCCGCGAGTTCCACCAGATCGCGGGCCGCGCCGGGCGCGCGGGCTACGACACCATGGGCACCGTGGTGGTGCAAGCCCCCGAGCACGAGGTGGAGAACGCGCGCCTGATCGCCAAGGCCGGCGACGACCCCAAGAAGCTCAAGAAGGTCCAGAAGAAGAAGCCGCCCGAGGGTTTCGTGTCCTGGTCGGAGGAGACCTTCGACCGGCTGGTGGCGGCCTCGCCCGAACCCATGGTCTCGCGGTTCAATGTGACCAACTCGATGCTGCTGAATGTGATTGCGCGCAAGGGCAATTGCTTCTACGCCATGCGGCACCTGCTGGAGGAGAACCACGAACCGCGCGCGGCGCAGCGCAGGCACATCCTCAAGGCGATCCGGCTGTACCGGGCGCTGCGCGACGCGGGTGTGGTGCAGCAGCTCGACGAACCCGACGCCGACGGCCGGCACGCCCGGCTGATGGTGGATCTGCAGCGCGACTTCGCGCTCGATCAGCCGCTCTCGCCGTTCGCGCTGGCGGCGCTGGAACTGCTGGACAAGGAGTCGCCGACCTACACCCTCGACGTGATCTCGCTCATCGAGTCCACCCTCGAGGATCCGCGCCAGCTGCTGATGGCCCAGCAGCACAAGGCGCGCGGGGAGGCGGTCGCGGAGATGAAGGCCGACGGGATCGAATACGAGGAGCGCATGGAGCTCCTCGAAGAGGTCACCTGGCCCAAGCCGCTGGCCGCCGAACTCATCGAGCCCGCGTTCGAGACCTACAAGGCCGGGCATCCCTGGGTGTCGGAGTTCGAGCCCTCCCCCAAGGCCGTGGTGCGTGAGATGGTCGAGCGGTCCATGACCTTCGCCGAACTGGTGTCGGGCTACGAGCTGGCCCGCTCCGAGGGCGTGGTGCTGCGGTATCTGGCCGACGCCTACCGGGCGCTGCGGCGGACCGTGCCCGAGCAGGCCCGCACCGAGGAACTCGACGACATCACCGAATGGCTGGGCGAGTTGATCCGGCAGGTCGACTCCAGCCTGCTCGACGAATGGGAACAGCTCACCAATCCCGGCGCCGAGGGCGACGAGCAGCAGGTGGCCTTCGGGGCGGAGACGGTGCGCCCGATCTCGGCCAATGAGCGCGCCTTCCGGGTCCTGGTGCGCAATGCCATGTTCCGCCGAGTCGACCTGGCGGCGCTGCAACGCTGGGCAGCGCTCGAGGAGCTGGGCGACGACCTGGACTGGGAGGCCGAATTGGGCCCCTATTTCGACGAGTACGCCACCATCGGCACCGGGCCGAACGCCCGGGGCCCGAAACTGTTCCAGGTGGAACAGCGGCCCGGCTTCTGGCATGTGCGCCAGGTGCTCGACGACCCCGCCGGCGATCACGGATGGTCGCTGGACGCCGTCGTGGATCTCGCGGAATCGGACGCAGCGGGCGAAGTGGTCTTCGACGAGGTGTCGATCAGCGCGGGGTGAGTGCAACCCCCGTCACACCGGTTCGTTTTTCGAGGCCGAACGCTGCTATTCTCGCGCACTGTTGCCGTTTTCCGGCCGGCCCACCGAACCACGGAGAGTTCCCTTAGATTGACCGATCGAAACCTGCCCGAGTCGCCCTGTCTGGTCGTCGACCTGAACCGGGTGCGCGCGAACTACCGCGCACTGCATGCCGCCCTACCCGCGGCGCGAATTCGCTTCGCCGTCAAGGCGAGTCCGCTACCGGAGATCATCCGGCTGCTGAATGACGAGGGCGCCGAGTTCGACGTCGCCAGCGTCGGCGAGATCGAACTCTGCCTCGCGCAGGGCGTCGATCCAGCCGTCATGTGCTACGGCAACCCGATCAAGAAGGCCTCGCAGATCGCCACCGCCTACGCGGCGGGTGTGCGGCGCTACGCTTTCGACACCGAGGACGACCTGGAACGCATCGCCGAGCATGCGCCGGGCTCGGAGGTCGAGTGCCGGTTCCTGTCGTCGGCGCCGCAGTCGCAGACGCCGTTCGGCACCAAGTTCGGCTGCGCGCCGGGCGAGGCCGCGCGGCTGCTGGTGCGGGCGCACGACCTCGGGCTGAAGGTGGTCGGTCCCTACTTCCACGTCGGCTCTCAGCAGCTGGACCCGAAGGCGTGGGGCATCGGCATCGAGCAGGCCGGAGCCATCGCGGAAGCGCTGGCCGTCAAGGACATTCCGGTCACCGCCGTGAATATCGGTGGGGGACTGCCGATTTCGTATGTCGATCCGGCTCCGGGGGTCTCGGAGCTGGGTGCGGCGATCGCCGATGCGGCGGCCCGCTATCTCCCGGAACACACCGCCCTGGTGGTGGAGCCCGGTCGCGCCCTCGTGGGCAACACCGGTGTGATCCACGCCGAAGTGGTGAATGTTCGCCGAGCGCCGGACGGGCGGCGCTGGATATACCTCGACATCGGCCGCTACAACGGCATGGCCGAAACCGAGAACGAGTACATCGCCTACCGATTCGAAACCGATCGGGACTCGGATCCGAAGGACGAGGCGGTAGTCGCCGGTCCTACGTGTGATGGCGACGATGTACTCTATCAACGCACGCGTGTCCTCCTTCCGACCACGTTGCGAGCCGGTGATCCCGTTCGGATCCTCGAGACCGGCGCCTATACGGCGAGCTATTCGTCGGTGTCCTTCAACGGTTTTCCGCCACTGACAGTCCATGTCACTGGCGCTGAGCGAGAGTGAGTTTTAGCCATGATCACGGCAGAATTCACCGGCTGGCACGTGCTGGCCGAGTTCGGTGGTGTCGACGCTGGCCTCTGCGACGACCTCGAACGACTCGAAACCGCGCTTCGAAAATCGTTGGTCGCCGCGGGGGTGACCATCTGCGATGTCGTGCGCAAGAAGTTCGAGCCGCAGGGTGTCACCATCCTGGCCCTGCTCGCCGAGTCGCACGCCTCGATCCACACCTACCCTGAGTCCGGCGACATCTTCGTCGACGTATTCACTTGCGGCAGCATCGGTTCCGGTGCCACCAAGGCCGTCGAACTGCTGCAGCAGGAGCTGTCCCCGGGGTCGGTCAACATCGAGGTCATCCAGCGCGGCCACACCGCCCGCCGGATCCACGAGCCGGTCGGCGAGGGTCTGACCCGGGTGTGGAACACGACGGAAACCATCGTCGACACCAACACCCCGTACCAGCACATGGTCATCGCCAAGACCGAGCAGGGCATCTCCCTGTTCTCCGACGACGACCGCCAGTCCACCGAGTTCTCGCAGCTCACCTACCACGAGGCCATGCTGGTCCCGGGGTACGCGCTGGCCGCGAAGCTGGACAAGGTGCTGATCATCGGTTCCGGTGAGGGTGTCGCCTCGCAGATGTCGGTGGCCGCGGGCGCCTCGCTCGTCGACCACGTCGACATCGACCAGCAGGAAGTGGAGCTGTGCGCGAAGCACCTCCCCTACGGCTACTCCGAGGCCGACCTGGCCGAGGCGGTCGCGCAGACCGGCCCGATCAAGATGCACTACGCCGACGGCTGGGACTTCCTGGCCAAGGCTGAGGCCGCGGGCGTGCGCTACGACATGATCTGCATCGACCTGCCGGACGAGCGGGTCGAGGACGCGCAGCACAACCGCCTCTACGAGGACGACTTCCTCAACCGCTGTAAGGCGCTGCTGGCCGCGGGCGGCGTGCTCGCCGCGCAGGCCGGCTGTCAGACCATGTGGCGCAACGAGACCCTGAAGCGTTCGTGGACCCGGTTCCACAACCTGTTCGAGACCGTCGTTCCGTACGTCAGCGACGAGCACGAATGGACGTTCATCTTCGGCACCCCGGCCGCCGTCGCGGATCCGGTCGCGAAGATGACCGAGACGCTGTCGACCCTGCCCTACAAGGCCGAGACCATCGACGAGCGGGCCCTGGTCCGCGGCGCGATCGAGCCGCACGCGCTGCGTGCGAGCGTGACCGTCTAGTCGATCAGCTCCGAGACGAAGCGCCCCGCACAGCCTGGCTGTGCGG
>NZ_JBHWHH010000109.1:0-25548 GCF_042732555.1 Nocardia sp. NPDC059764 | reverse complement strand
GCCAGGTGATGGTTTCGGGCAAGGACGAAGCCGCGGACCGTCAGGCATCCGAGGGGGGAGCGCCGGAGTCCGAGTTCGGGCCCTCGCTCAATGATTTCGGACCGTCCCTCAATGATTTCGGTCCGGCCCCGGTCGCCGACGGCCCGGGCTGGACCCCTGCCCCGGGTCCGCAGAGTCCCGATCTGGCCTGGCGCCCGGCGGGCGCGCCGCCGCAGTATCGGGCTCCCGACGCGTGGCAGCCCGCCACCGGGCAGTATCCGGCGGTGCCCGGACCGTCCACGGGCCAGTATCCGGCCGTGAACCCCGTGGCGCAGGTTCCCGCTCCCCCCGACGTCGAAGAGACCGTCAAGATCCCGGCTGGCGGGCCGCAATCGGCCGCCGTGGACGTGGAGCGGACGACCAGGATTCCCGAGGCCGATTCGGCGGCCGCGGAACGGAATTCGGCACCGGCCGAGGCCGACGGGTCCGCCGACTCCTGGTGGCGGTCCGCGCCCAGCGGTTTCCCGCCCGCGCCGCCGGCGGAATCGGCCGCGGGGCCGGAGGAGTCGCTGTCCTGGGCCGACGATCCGATCGCCAAGGCGCTCGCGCCGAAAATCACTGCCCCGCAACGTAAACCGGAACCCGAGCCGCGTTCGTGGCGCAAGATCGGGCTGATCGCGGGCGCGGCGGTGACGGTGCTCGCGGTGGCCGGCGGCGTCACCTTCGCGCTGACCCGGGGCGGCACCGACACCGCTCCGACGGCCGGGGTCACCACCGGCAAGCCCTCGCCCACGGTGGCGGCGCTGAGCTGCCCGGCCAAGCGGGACGGCAAGCTCACCATCGGCAACGGCGCGGGTGGCACCGGCAGCGGCGTGGACGCCATCCTCGGCTTCCAGCACGCCTTCTACACCGACCGCAGCGGTGTGAAGGCGCGCACGTTCGTCGCGCCCGACTCGGCGACCGTCTCGCCCGCCGAGGTCATTCAGCAGCAGGGCATCGATCAGGTGGCCGCGGGCACCTCGTACTGCCTGCGGATCGTGGAGATCGGTCCCGAGACCTACGACGTCGACGTCACCGAGCACGGTGTTGACGGCATCACACAGGTGTATCCGCAGCGGGTCGTCACCGTCGTCCGTGAGGGCAAGCACCTGATCTTCTTCATCGACAAACGCGGCGGCTGATTCCAGTATCTCACTATGCGGGAAATGGATTTCACATCCTGGTCTCAGTGTGACATGGTGGAGTTTCGCATACCCCGGCGTTCCCTCGGAGGTGGTTCATGTCCGCGACCTTCCCGCCCCTCGCGCGGCGGCTCGACGGCCTGCAGAGCTCGGCGATCCGTGACCTGCTCAAACTCACCTCGCGCGCGGACATCATCAGCTTGGCCGGAGGTTTGCCCGACGCCGAACTCATGCCCCGCGACCGCATCGCCGCGGCCGCCGACGCCGCCCTGTCCGACCGCGCCCGGCTGCAGTACACCGAGTCGCCCGGCTGGGGTCCGCTGCGCGAGGTGCTGGCCGTCCGCGAGTCCGCCCGGCTGGGCCGCCCGGTGCCGGTCGAGGAGATCTTCGTGACCCACGGCTCGCAGCAGGCGCTGTCGCTGCTGTCGGAGGTGCTGCTGGATCCGGGCGCGCTCGTCGTGGTCGAGGATCCCGCGTATGTCGGTGCGCTGCAGGTCTTCCGGGCCGCCGGGGCGCGAATCGAGGCCGTTCCCTTGGATGCCGAGGGCATGCGCATCGACGCGCTGCGCGACCTCCTGGACGCCGGTGAGCGGCCCGCCGTGGTCCACACGGTCAGCAACTTCCACAATCCGGGCGGGGTGACCCTGGTCCCGGAACGCCGCCGCGAACTGGCGGAGCTGGCCGAGCGGTACGGCTTCTGGATCATCGAGGACGACCCGTACGGCGAACTCTGGTTCGACCGGCCCTCACCCGCGCCGGTCGCGAACTACTCGCCCCAGGTGATTCGCCTGTCCAGCGCGTCCAAGATCCTGGCCCCCACGCTGCGCGCGGGCTGGATGATCGCGCCCACCCAGGTCTGCCGCGCGGTGGAACTGCTCAAGCAGGGCGCGGACCTGTGCGGTTCGGCCCTCACCCAGCAGATCGCCGCCGACCTGCTCGCCGACACCGATTGGCTTGCCGCCCACGTGGATTCGGTGCGTCAGGTGTACGGCGCCCGGGCCAAGGCGCTGGTCGGCGCGGTGCGGTCCCGCTTCGGGGACCGCGTGGTCAGCACCGACGCCTCCGGCGGCATGTTCGTGTGGGTGGACTTCACCGACGGCACCGACACCACCGCCCTGCTGCCGCGCGCCCTGGACGCGGGCGTCGCCTACGTGCCCGGCAATGCCTTCGCCGTCTCCACCGACTACACCCGCTCGATGCGCCTGTGCTTCACCACGTCCGGGGAAGCCACGCTCGAGCAGGCGGTCGATCGGCTGGCGGCGGCTCACGCCCAGTCGTAGGTGCGCTCCACCGCCTTGTTCCACTCCCGCAGCAGGTGGTCGCGGTCGGCGGCGGACATGTTCGGGGTCCAGCGCTTGTCCTCGGCCCAGTTGGCCCGGATGTCGTCGGTGGAGGACCAGTAGCCGACGGCCAGGCCCGCCGCGTAGGCCGCGCCCAGCGCCGTGGTCTCGGTGACCACCGGGCGCACCACCGTGGCGTCCAGGATGTCGGACTGGAACTGCATGAGCAGTTCGTTGGCGACCATGCCGCCGTCCACCTTCAGGGTCACCTTCTCGACGTCCAGGCGCTGCGCGTCGGCGTCGGCGCGCATGGCGTCGATGACCTCGCGGGTCTGGAAAGCCGTGGCCTCCAGCACCGCTCGCGCCAGATGGCCCTTGTTCACGAAGCGGGTCAGGCCCGCCACCACGCCGCGCGCGTCCGGCCGCCAGCGCGGGGCGAACAGGCCGGAGAAGGCGGGCACCACATACGCGCCGCCATTGTCGGCGACGGTGCGGGCCAGCGGTTCGATCTCCTCGGCCGAGGAGATGACGCCGAGATTGTCGCGCAGCCACTGCACCAGCGAACCGGTGACCGCGATGGAGCCCTCCAGCGCGTACACGGCGGGCTGGTCGCCCAGCTGATAGCAGACCGTGGTGAGCAGGCCTTGCTCGCTGAACACCGGGGTGGTGCCGGTGTTCATGAGCATGAAATTGCCGGTGCCGTAGGTGTTCTTGGTGTCGCCGGGGGACAGGCAGGCCTGGCCGAAGGTGGCGGCCTGCTGATCGCCGAGAATGCCCGCCACCGGGACCCCGGCCAGCGCGCCGGAGATGATGGGCGCGTAAACCTCGGAGCTGCTGCGGATCTCGGGCAGCATGGCCATCGGGATGTCGAACTCGGCGCAGATCCCCGGATCCCAGTTCAGCGTGCGCAGATCCATCAGCATGGTGCGCGAGGCATTGGTGACGTCGGTGATGTGCTCGCCGGTCAGGTTCCACAGGATCCAGCTGTCCATGGTGCCGAAGCACAGTTCCCCGGACTCGGCGCGCAGCCGGGCGCCCGGCACGGTGTCCAGGATCCAGCGCAGCTTCGGTCCGGAGAAGTAGGTGGACAGCGGCAGTCCGGTGCGGTCGGCGTACCGATTCGGGCCCTGGTCGCCGGCCAGCAGGGTGGTCAGGTCGGCGGTGCGGGTGTCCTGCCAGACGATGGCGTGGTGGATCGGCGTGCCGGTGGCGCGTTCCCAGACCACGGTGGTCTCGCGCTGGTTGGTGACCCCGGCGGCCGCCACGTCCGCAGCCTCGATTCCGCAGGCCTGGAGGGCCTCGGCGATCACGGATTCGGTATTGCGCCAGATGGATTCGGCATCGTGCTCGACCCACCCGGGTTTCGGGAAGATCTGCTCGTGTTCCCGCTGGGCGACTCCGGTGATTCGGCCCTGCTGATCGAAGACGATGCAACGACTCGACGTCGTGCCCTGATCGATGGCGGCCACATAGCGACGCATTGATCGAGGCTAACCGACGACAGCCTGGCGGCCGGGCTAGTGTGGGCTACGGTAGCGCTGGGTAGCCGAAAATTAGCCCGGAGGAGTCTTCATATGACGAATCAACCGCGATCGCAGTTCCTCGGCCCCGAGCAGCGCGAAGCTGCGTGGGGGCAGCTCGGCAAGGACACCTTCGACGTCATCGTGATCGGCGGCGGCGTTGTCGGCGCGGGCATCGCCCTGGACGCGGCCACCCGGGGGCTCGAAGTCGCCCTGGTCGAGGCCCGCGACCTGGCATCGGGCACCTCCAGCCGGTCCTCGAAGATGTTCCACGGTGGCCTGCGCTACCTGGAGATGATGGAATTCGGGCTGGTCCGCGAGGCGCTGAAGGAGCGGGAACTGGCGCTGTCCACCCTCGCGCCGCACCTGGTCAAGCCGCTCAAATTCCTCTACCCGCTGACCAACCTCGGCTGGGAACGGCCCTACGTCACCGCCGGTCTCGTCCTCTACGACACCATGGGCGGCGCGAAATCGGTTCCCGGACAGCATCATCTGACCCGGTCCGCCGCCCTGCGCCAGGCCCCCGGTCTGAAGCGGGACTCCCTCACCGGCGGCGTCAACTACTACGACACCGTCGTCGACGACGCTCGCCACACCATGACCGTGGCCCGCACCGCCGCCCACTACGGCGCGGTCATCCGCACCTCCACCCAGGTGGTCGGATTCCTCAAGGAGGCCGACCGGGTCGTCGGCGTCAAGGTCCGCGACAGCGAGGACGGGCGCATCGCCGACGTGCAAGGCAGCGTCGTCATCAATGCCACCGGCGTCTGGACCGACGAGCTCCAGGCTCTCGCGAAGCAACGCGGGCGATTCCATGTGCGAGCGTCCAAGGGCGTGCACGTCGTGGTGCCGCGCGACCGCATCGCCAGCGACACCTCCATCATCCTGCGCACCGAGAAGTCCGTGCTCTTCGTCATCGCCTGGAGCACCGACCACTGGATCATCGGCACCACCGACACCGACTGGAATCTCGACCTCGCGCACCCCGCCGCCACCAAATCCGATATCGACTACCTGCTCACCCACATCAACAAGGTGCTGGTCACGCCGCTCACCCACGCCGACATCACCGGCGTGTACGCGGGCCTGCGGCCGCTGCTGGCCGGGGAGAGCGACCAGACCTCCAAACTCTCCCGCGAACACGCCGTCGCCCGCATCGCGCCCGGCCTGGTCGCCATCGCGGGCGGCAAGTACACCACCTACCGCAATATGGCCTACGACGCCGTCGACGAAGCGGCACAGGACATTCCGCGCCGGGTGCCGCCCACCATCACCGAGAAGGTGCCGCTGCTCGGCGCCGACGGCTACCACGCGCTGATGAACCAGACCACGCACCTGGCCGAGAAGTACGGCGTCCACCCGTACCGGATCCAGCACCTGCTCAACCGGTACGGCTCCCTCATCGACGAGGTGCTCGGGCTGGCCGCCGGGAAACCCGATCTGCTGCAACCGATCACCGACTCACCCGGCTACCTGCGGGTCGAGGCCGTCTACGCGGCCGCCGCCGAAGCCGCCCTGCATCTGGACGACATCCTGGCCCGGCGCACCCGCATCAGCATCGAATACGCCCACCGCGGCGTGGATTCCGCCGACGAGGTGGCGCGGCTGGTGGCCCCGGTGCTCGGCTGGTCCGAGGCCGATATCGAACGCGAGGTGAGCGTGTACCAGGCCCGGGTGCGGGCCGAGGTCGAATCCCAGACCCAGCCTGACGACGCCTCCGCCGACGCGCTGCGCTCGGAGGCGCCCGAGGCGCGGCGCGAAGTGCTCGACCCGGTGCCGCTCAACCAGCCCGAGTCGGTCTGAGACCAGTCCGGTGAACCGGCGTCACGGATTCCGTGGCGCCGGTTCGCTGTTCACGCGCCAGTTCGTTCAGCGCACCAGTTTGTAATTGAACTCCGTGGTGCCCAGCGCACCCATGAGCCGCACCCACAGCGGCAGCATCATCTCGGTGCCGCGGGCGGTGGTGATGTCACCCAGATCGACGATGTCGTCCCAGCCGAACTCGCGCAGCAGATCGGTGACCACGGCCTTGGCGGCGCCGTCGTCGCCGGACACGAACATGGTGTGGTCGCCGCCCGCTACCCGCTCCGGATGCACCATCACCTCGGCGGTCACCGTGTTGAGCGTCTTCACCACCCGCGCCTCGGGGAACG
Organism: Nocardia sp. NPDC059764; assembly: GCF_042732555.1. Lineage (NCBI taxonomy): Bacteria > Bacillati > Actinomycetota > Actinomycetes > Mycobacteriales > Nocardiaceae > Nocardia > Nocardia sp. NPDC059764. The sequence goes on along the minus strand of NZ_JBHWHH010000109.1, from coordinate 19,435 downwards.
CCCGCTGCACCCGCTCGCCGACCGAATCGGTATTGCAGACCGCGAGGAACGGCGGGAACCCCTGCGAGAAGTCCAGGGGGTTCGACACGTCGATCACCACCTTGCCCGCCAGATTCGCCGCCCCCGCGCCGTCCAGCGCGACCACGCTCGCCTGCCCGGCGGTCGCGTTGATGATCAACTCCGCGCCGGCCGCCGCCTCCGCCGCGGTGGCCAGCGGAGCCGGGAAGGGATCCTCCGACCGCGCCTCGGTGGCCGCCACATCGCGGGTGCCGATCACCACATCGTGTCCCAGCTCTGCCAACCGCGCCGACAGGGTGCGCCCGACCGCCCCGGTGCCCAGGATTCCGATTTTCATGCCGCCCACCCTAGGCCCGGAAACCCAGCCCGGGACCACCTTTCGAGGCCATTGAAACCCGCTCGTCACCGTGCGCGTCGGCCCACCGGCCCGGTACGAGCTGGTCAGCCCTCCGGTGGGAGCTGGCAGCGGGGACAGAAATAGACCCCCCGTTCGGCCCGATCGGCGTGCGCGTCGTCCCCGAGCAGATGCACGACCAGGTTGGCGCCGCAGCGCCGGCACGGTCGCCGCTGACGACCGTAAGCCAGTGCCCGCCAGGGCGGTTCGTGCGCCGCCTTCATCAGCACCCGATGCGCCTCGTCCACCAGCCCGGGCAGATCGTCGACCTCACCCACCGGCGTCACCGGGTGCACGCGCCGCAGAAAGCAGATCTCGCTCCGATAGATATTGCCGATCCCGGCCAGATTGGTCTGATCCAGCAACGCCAGCCCGATCGGCGTCGCGGGCTCCCGCAGCAACCGGCGCACCGCCTCGTCGGCATCCCACTCCGGCCCGAGCAGATCCGGCCCGAGATGGTCGGTGACGGTGTGCTCCGCACCCCGCCGCAGCACCTCCACCAGCCCCAGCGAGAACCCGACCGCCTCCGCGTCCTCCGTGCCCAGCACCAGCCGCGCCGTGAACCCCGGCCGATTCCACCGCTGCCCGGGCGCGAACACCCGCCACTCACCCTCCATCTTCAGATGCGTGTGAATGCTCAGCTCGGGCGTCCGCACGAACAAATGCTTGCCGTAGGTGCCGACACTCTCGACCAGCTGCCCGCGCAGATCCAGCGTCGCGTACCGGGGCACCCGGAAGTCGCTGCGCGTCAACACCTTGCCGTCGAGCGCCTTGCGGAGCCGCTGCGCGGTGTGGAAGACCGCATCGCCTTCAGGCACAGCCGCCACCCGTGACTGCCGCCGAGGACGCCAGGCGTGGTGCCGTCGTGCGCCTCACGGGCGGCTCCGCAGGCGGAAGCCCTTCGGCGTGGCGGCGAACCCGGCCTCGGTGAGGAACCCGGCGAAAGTGTTGCCGTGCACCGATTCCCCATTCACCCGGTCGATCACCAGGGAATCGACGCGGCGGTCGTGGACCAGTCCGGCCAGGGCGGTGGCCGCGGCGGTCCGCACGGCCGGGTCCTCGGTGAAGGTCAGCAATGTCTTGCCGCCGCGTTCCAGATACAGCGCCAGCTCGCCCTCCACCAGCACCACCAGTGCGCCCGCCTTCCGACCCGGCCGATGTCCCGCGCCCTCGGCCGCGGCCTTGGGCCAGGGCAGCGCCGCGCCATACGGATTGGCCGGATCGCAGGAGGCCAGAACCACGGCCTTACCCACCGGTTCGTGCGAGAAGCCGTCGCCCGCCGAGCGACTCCGATCGGTATCGAACGAACGCAGCCGATCCACCACATCGGTGGTCGAGAACTGCGCGCCGCCCAGCGAATCCACGAAGTAGCCGCGACGGCAGCGCCCCCGGTCCTCGAACTCGGTCAGCACCCGGTACATGAGCGCGAACCCGCCCGGCACCCCTTCGCTCTGCACCGAACCCCGGGTCAGCACGCCGTACCGCTCCAGCAGCACATCCGCGGTGGCATGCGCGCGAACCGTGGTGTCGGCCACCCGCTCCGGCAGCAGCGACCAGCGCCCGGCCACCTGAGGGGAGGACGTGCGCGCGGGCATCCCGCTACGCGGCAGATACATCCTGCCGCGGGGCGCCCGCCGGGGAGTCCGATGCGCGGTGGTGGTGCGCGCGGTCCCCGCCAGCAGCGCGCGCACGGGGGCGAAGGTATCGCCGCCGATGTGACCGGCCCACACGAGATCCCACAGCACCGCCGTCACCGCGGCCTCCTCGGCGCCGCCCGCCGGATCGGAGCCACCGGACCCGGCGGCGTGGCCGGAAGGGATCGGGCCGCGGACGCTGTCCAGCAATTGCCGGAAGAAGTACGCGCCTCCGGTGCTGCGCGGGACGACCTGGTACTCACCTTTCGGCAGCGAGACGCCGACGGGCTCGGCGCCCTCGCCACCGGAACCAGCACTGTCGCTGTGGCCATCGGCGTCATCCGAGCTCACCGCATCGGTCCGCCCGGGTGACCCACCGGTCGGGGGCAGGGTGCCGCCGATCACCGTGGCGCCCAGGGCCGTCAGCATGCTGATGTGCCGTTCGGACAGGTCGATGTCGTCGGGCGGGGGCAGGGTGAGACCCGCCTGCTCGGCGGGGTGCAGAGCGATCCAGCCGTCCTTGGCGGTGATGGAGCCGTGGCCGGACCAGATCACCTCGCCCGTAGCCATGAGTTCGTCGAGCATGGCGGGGGAGTAGTCGCGGACCCGGAGCGGGAGGATCAGCGACTCCCACGCCGAGGCGGGAATCGGAACGCCCGCCAGCTGTTCCACCACCGCGGCCACGCCGTCGACGCCGCGCAGTTCGCCGGTGCCGACGTGCTGCCAGGACGGGAGGAAGCGGCCGAGGGCTGCGGTGGCGACCGGCTCCACCTCCTTGCGGGCGGCGGCGAGGGACCGGCGGCGGAGGCGGCGCAGGACTTCGCTGTCACACCATTCGGTCCCCGCCGCGCCGGGCGTGAATTCGCCTTCCACCACCCGCTTTTCGAGGGCGAGCCGGTGCAGGGCGGTCGCCGCCACGGCCGGGCCGAGGCCGAAACGGTGGGCGGCCTGGGTCAGGGTGAAGGGTCCGTGGGTCCGGGCGTAGCGGCCGATCAGGTCGCCGAGCGGGTCGGCGACGGGTTCGATGAAGGCCGCGGGGACGCCGATGGGCAGCGGGACGCCGAGGGCGTCACGCAGCCGGGAGGCGTCCTCGATGGCCACCCACCACTGCGATCCGGCGAAGGAAACCTCCAGCGCCCGGCGGGATTTCACGAGTTCGGCGAACCACTCGCGAGGATCGTCCACGCACCGCTCGGTGGCCTCCTCGACGGTCAACGGCCCGAGTAGCCGCAGCAGGTCGGCGAGTCCTTCCAAATCCCGGGCATGACGTTCGGGGGTGAGCCGCTGCAACTCCAGCCCGGTCTGTTCCAGGACGGCGGCATCGAGCAGCTCGCGCAGCTCGACCCGGCCGAGCAGCTCCGCGAGCAGACTGGAGTCCAGGGACAGTGCGGCCGCGCGTCGTTCGGCGAGCGGGCTGTCGCCCTCGTACATGAACTGCCCGATGTAGTCGAACAGCAGGGAGTTCGCGAACGGCGACGGGGCGGCGGTCTCCACCTCCACCAACCGGATCTGCCGCCGGGCCACCCGGCCCAGCAGATCCCGCAGCGACGGCAGGTCGTACACGTCCTGCAGGCACTCGCGGACCGTCTCCAGCAGGATCGGGAATTCGGGGAACTTCCGCGCCACGTCCAGCAACTGGGCGGCCCGCTGCCGCTGCTGCCACAGCGGCGCGCGTTTGCCGGGGTCGCGGCGCGGCAGCAGCAGCGCCCGGGCCGCGCACTCCCGGAAGCGGGACGCGAAAAGCGCGGAGCCGCCGACCTGTTCGGTGACCAGGTCGTCGATCTCGTCGGTCTCGAAGACGAACAGTTCCGCGCCGGGCGGATCATCGGTGGTGTCCGGGAGCCGGACCACGATCCCGTCGTCGGAGGGCGTGGGCGCGGCGTCCACCCCGAACCGCTCCCGCAGCCGCGCCCCGACCGCCAGCGCCCACGGCGCGTGCACGGGCAGCCCGTACGGGGAGTGCAGGACGACGCGCCAGTCGCCGAGTTCGTCGCGGAAGCGTTCCACGACCAGTGTCTTGTCGGTGGGCAGCTGCCCGGTGGCCTCCCGCTGCTCGGCCAGCAGCGCGACCAGATTGGCCGTCGCGTTCTCGTCCAATCCGCCTTGCAGGGCGACGGTTTCGACCTCGGAGTCCTCGGACTTGCGGGCCCGCGTGGTCTTCTCGACCTCCTGCCCCGCGTGCCGCACGAATTCGCCCAGCGCCGCGCCCAGTTCGGCCGGGCGGCCCAGGGAATCGCCGTGCCAGAACGGCAATCGGCCGGGCAGCCCGAACGCGGGCGTCACCAGCACCCGGTCGAAGGTGATCTCCTCGATCCGCCAGCTGGTCGCGCCCAGGGCGAACACATCGCCCACCCGGGACTCGTACACCATCTCCTCGTCGAGTTCGCCCACGCGGGAGGCCTTCTCGCCCACCATGAACACTGGGAACAGGCCGCGATCGGGAATCGCGCCGCCGGAGGTGACGGCCAGCCGCTGCGCACCCGGACGGCCGGTGAGCGTCCCGGCGTCGCGGTCCCACACGATGCGGGGCCGCAGTTCGGCGAACTCGTCGGAGGGGTAGCGGCCCGCCAGCAGATCCAGCACCGATTCATAGGCCGAACGGGGCAGCGCCGCATAGCTTCCGGTGCCGCGGACGATGTCGAACCAGGCGTCGGCGTCGATGGGTTCCAGTGCGCAGGCCGCGACCGTCTGCTGCGCCAGGATGTCGAGGGGATGCAGCGGGATCTGGAGTTGCTCGATCTGCCCGGCCACCATGCGCTGCGACGCCACCGCGCAGTGGATGACGTCGGTGCGGTGCTTGGGGAAGATGACGCCCCGCGAGATCTCGCCCACCTGGTGCCCGGCCCGGCCGACCCGCTGCAGTCCGGACGCCACCGAGGGCGGCGCCTCGACCTGCACCACCAGATCCACCGCGCCCATGTCGATGCCGAGTTCGAGGCTGCTGGTGGCGACCACGCACCGCAGCCGCCCGCTCTTGAGGTCGTCCTCGATGAGCGCCCGCTGCTCCTTGCTCACCGACCCGTGGTGGGCGCGCGCGAGCAGCGTTGTGGCGCCGTGGATCACCTCGGTGGACGCTCCCAGCTGCGCGGGCGGCGCGTGCTCGGTGTCCACGGATTCCCCGATCCGCGCCGCGTACGCCTCGTTCAACCGCGCGGTGAGCCGCTCGGAGAGCCGCCGCGAATTCGCGAACACGATCGACGACCGATGCTCGAGCACCAGATCCACGATGGCCTCGTCCACGTGCGGCCAGATCGAGCCGGGCTGATCCGAATCCTCGGCTCCCGCATCGGGTTCGGTCATATCCGCCACCGGCACCCGCACCGACAGGTCGAAGGTCTTGGGCGCGGGCGGCGCGACGATGGTGATGGGCGCGCTCCCGACCAGGAACCGGCCCACCTCCTCCGGCGGCCGCACGGTCGCCGACAGCCCGATGCGCTGCGCCGGCTGCTCGAAGCGCGGGGAGGCGGAGCGCAGCTGATCGAGCCGGGCGAGTGAAAGCGCCAGGTGGGCACCGCGTTTGGAGCCCGCGATGGCGTGCACCTCGTCCACGATGACCGTGTGCACCCCGCTCAGCGTCTCCCGCGCCGCCGAGGTGAGCATGAGGAACAGCGATTCCGGCGTGGTGATCAGAATGTCCGGCGGCGTGCGCTGCATGCCCCGCCGATCCGCCGCGCTGGTGTCACCCGACCGCACACCCACCCGGATCTCGGGCGCGGCCACCCCCAGCCGTTTCGCCGTCTGCGTGATCCCCACCAGCGGCGCGCGCAGATTCCGTTCCACGTCCACCGCCAGCGCTTTCAACGGCGAGATATAGAGGACGGAGGTCTTGCGCGGCCCCGGCTCGGGCTCCCGGGTGGCCAGCCGGTCGATGGCCCACAGGAACGCCGACAACGTCTTGCCCGACCCGGTGGGCGCGATCACCAGCGTGTGCTGCCCCGCCGCGATGGATTCCCAGGCCCCCAGCTGAGCGGCGGTCGGCGCGGGGAAGGCGCCGTCGAACCACGCTCGAGTCGCGGGCGAGAACCGATCCATCGTCCCAGTCTGCACCCGCCCACCGACAGAGCCCGCGAACCACCGGCCGAGCTCGCGAACCGGGGCGGGGACGCGGGAGCGAAGGGCAGGCAATCCCGCCGCGGCCTTCGGCCCCGCGCGTAGGCTTCGGACCGTGCAGAAGGTGCTCCGGCTGGACCTGGTCAGTCACGGTATGACCGAGGCCATGCGCAAGGCACGATTCCCCGTCGACGAACCCCTCACCGAAGCGGGGCGCCGCGCGGTCTCCTCGTGCGGGCGGCTGCATGCCGCGCGCGTCATCACCGCGCCCGAGCGCCGCACCGTCGAGACCGCCACCCTCATGGGCCTGATGGGTGACGAGGACGACCGATTACGCGACCTCGACGCGGGGGCGTGGCGCGGCGGTGAGCTCATGTCCGTCCCCAAGGAGGACCTCTACCTCTGGCTCACCGATCCGAACTTCCGCGGCCACGGCGGCGAGGCGGTCGTGGACGTCATCGAGCGCACGGGGGAGTGGCTCGCCGATATCGCCCTCGACGGTGAGCCGACCATCGCGATCACGCACCCGGCGGTGATCCGCGCGGCTTTGCTGGTCACCCTGGACGCGCCCGCGAATTCGTTCTGGCGCATCGACGTTCCGCCGGTCAGCGTGACCCGGCTGCACTATCGCGGCGAATGGACGCTGCACTTCCGTTAGCCAGCACCATGGCCCGCACCGCGTCGGTGATCAGCCGGGCGGGCAGGCTCGGATCGATGGCGCGCTGAATGCCCAGTCCCAGACCGAGACTCAGCACCGCGGTGGCGGCGTCCCCGGCCGGCATCGGCAGCGCCAGGCCCGTGGAGTCGGCCAGCGCCTGCAATTGCGCCGCGACCGTGCCGCGCACCAGGCTCAGATTCGACACCAGGGCGGCCTGCAGCGCCGGATCGTCGCGGGCCACGATGGCGAACTCGAATTCCAGCATGGTCCAGCCGACGTCGCCGAGGGTGCGTTCGGCCCAGACCTGGAAGCGGTCGAGCCGGGTCTCCAGGGTGTCCTCGCCGCCTAGCAGTTCGCTGACCTCCCCGAACTTCGTCTCATGAATGAGGGCGAGCACCTCGAGGCAGAGCGCCGACTTGGTCCGGAAGTTGGAGTAGACCGCGCCCTTGGAGTACCCGGCCTCCTCGGCCACCCGTTCCAGGCTGGTCTTGGCGTAGCCGTCTGTCAGGAACATGTCGCGCGCGGTGGCGAGCAGGTCCGCGCGGGTGCGGGCCTGGCTCTCGGTCCTGGTCAGTCGTGCCATGGCTGAGATTCTAGGTTCTCGCAGATTTGGGATACCGACGGTATTCGGAAACTAGCCGCAGAGAGGTGGAGGCGATAGTGTGTGAAACCATGAGTACTAGGAACGGGTCACAGCGACGTGGCCTGGCCATCGGCTGCGGCGGCACCGTGGGGATGGCCTGGATCGTCGCCGCGCTCGCCGCCGTCCAGGACGTCCTGGACTGGGATCCCCGCACCGCCGACGTCATGATCGGCACCTCCGCGGGCGCGGAAGCGCTCACCATGCTGGGCAGCGGGATCGGCGTCGACGAGCTGGTCGCCATGCAGCGCGGCCCCTCGACCAACCCGATCCTCACCGCCCACATGCGTTCGGAGCCAGGGCGATTCCCGCCGCTGCCGCGCCCGCGCCTGGGCGCACCCGGCCGCGCGGTCCGAGAACTGCTGGCCCGCCCCGGAAACGGGCACGCCCTGCTCACCGCGGGCAGCGGGTTGCTGCCGCTGGGGGGCGGCAACCCGGCCTGGCTGCAGTCCCTGGCCGAACGCCTCAACCCCGGCCGCGACTGGGTGCAGCACCCGGCGACCTGGCTGGTGGCCATGGACAACGCCAGTGGTGAACGCGTCGCGTTCGGATCGCCGTCCGCGCCGGATGCGAATCTCGGTGCGGCCCTGCGGGCTTCGTGGGCGGTGCCCGGCTGGTTCCCGGCGGTCCCGATCGCGGGCCGGCACTTCATCGACGGCGGCGCGGCCTCCACCGCCTCGGCCGACCTGCTCATCCCGGCCGGGCTGGACGAGGTCGTGGTGATCACGCCGATGGCCTCCACCGGCCGCCTGCCCGTCACCAGCGCGGGTCACTTCGTCGAACGGCAGCTGCGAAACCGCATGAGCGAGAAGCTCGATGCCGAGATCGCCCTGCTACGCGCGAGCGGGGTCAAGGTGCTACGCCTCGACGCCACCGCCGAGGACCTCGCGGTCATGGGCCCGAACTTCATGGACGGCCGCCGCCGTCTCCCCACCTTCGAACACAGTCTCGGCAGCCTGCGCGGCCGGGTCGAACGGGGAGTCTTCGCGTGAGCATCCTCGGAAACGGTTACCCGGCCATCGATCTCGCCGACGCGCGCGTGCTGATCACCGGCGCGGGGCGCGGTATCGGCCGGTGCACGGCCGAACTGTTCGCGAGCAAGGGCGCGCAGGTCGCCATCGCCGACGTGGACACCGCCGCCGCCCAAGCCGCCGCGGCCGCACTCGACGCGCGGGCGTTCGAGCTGGACGTGCGGGACCGGGCGCAGTGGGACAATGTCGTCGCCGACTTCGGCCGCATCGACATCCTGGTCAACAATGCGGGCGTCATGCCCGCGGGCGCCTTCCTCGACGAAGCGGACACGGTGGGCCACACCACCATGGACGTCAATGTCTGGGGACTGATCCACGGCATGCGCGCCGTCGTCCCCGGCATGATCGAGCGCGGCCACGGGCACGTCGTGAACGTGGCCTCGCTGGCCGGGAAGATCCCGATCGCGGGCCTGGCCGTCTACAACGCCAGCAAGTTCGCCGCCGTCGGCCTGTCCGCCGCGACGCGGCTGGAGTTCGCGCCGCACGGTGTCAGCGTCAGCTGCGTCATGCCCTCGGCGGTGCGCACCCGGCTGTCCTCGGGCCTGGCCCTGGGCGGCGGCATGCCCACCGTGGATCCCGAGGACGTGGCCGCGGCGGTCGTCGGCACCGTGCGCAGCCGGCGCGCCGAGGTCGCCGTCCCGAACTACCTGGGCCCCGTCGACGTCGCTCTGGCCGCCGCGCCCGAACCCGCGGTCCGGCTGGTCCGCCGGCTGTTCAACGGCGACCGCGCCCTGCACCCCGCCGACGAGCAGGTGCGGGCGCGGTACGAGGAGCAGGTGCGCGCGATCGGCTCCGAGGACTAGCTACTCGAACCGGATGCCCTGCGCCAGCGGCAGTTCGGTGGAGTAGTTGACGGTGTTGGTGGCCCGGCGCATGTACGCCTTCCACGAGTCCGACCCGGACTCGCGGCCACCGCCCGTCTGCTTCTCGCCGCCGAACGCGCCGCCGATCTCGGCCCCCGAGGTGCCGATATTGACATTGGCGATGCCGCAGTCCGACCCGTCGGCGGCCAGGAACCGCTCCGCCTCCCGCTGATCCCGGGTGAAGATCGACGACGAGAGGCCCTGCGGCACCGCGTTGTGCAGCTCGATGGCCGCGTCCAGATCGTGGTAGGTCATCGCGTAGAGGATCGGCGCGAAGGTCTCCTCCCGCACCACCGTGGTCTGCGCGGGCATGCGCACCAGGGCCGGGCGGACGTAGAAGGCGTTCTCGTCCGGCCCCTCGAAACGCTCACCACCGCACAGCAGTTCGCCGCCGCCGGCCAGTGCCCGCTCCACCGCCGCACACATGCCGTCGTAGGCTCGCTCGTTGATGAGCGGCCCGACGAGAACGCCCTCCTCGAGCGGATTACCCACGCGCAGTTGCCGATACGCCGCCGAAATCCGATTGAGCAGCGGCTCGGCCACTTCGGCGTGCACGATCAATCGGCGCAGGGTGGTGCAGCGCTGACCGGCGGTGCCCGCGGCCGCGAACACGATGCCCCGGGTGGCCAGCTCCAGATCCGCCGAGGGCGCGACGATGGCGGCATTGTTGCCGCCCAGCTCCAGCAGACAGCGCCCGAACCGGGCCGCCACCCGCGGCGCGACCAGCCGCCCCATCCGCACCGATCCGGTCGCGCTCACCAGCGCCACCCGCGGATCGTCCACCAGTTGCTCGCCGACCGCCGCCGGGCCCTGGATCAACTGGTGCACTTCGGGATCCGCGCCTACGTCGACCGCCGCCCGGCGCAGCAGCGCGTGACAGGCCAGCGCGGTCAGCGGTGTCGTCTCCGACGGCTTCCATACCACCGTGTCCCCGCACACCAGCGCGATGGCGGTGTTCCACGCCCACACCGCGACCGGGAAGTTGAACGCCGAGATCACCCCGACCACCCCGAGCGGATGCCAGGTCTCCATCAGCCGGTGGCCCGGCCGCTCCGAGGGCATGGTCCGCCCGTACAGCTGCCGCGACAGCCCGATGGCGAACTCGCAGACATCGATCATCTCCTGGACCTCGCCGCGGGCCTCCGCGCCGATCTTGCCCGCTTCCAGGGTGACCAGTTCGCCCAGGTCGTCCCGGTGGTCGGTGAGCAGCGCCGCCAGCCGCCGCACCACCGCCGCGCGCTGCGGCGCCGGGACCGTCCGCCAGTCCCGGAAGGCCGCGTGCGCCCGGCCGATGGCGGCGTCCACGGCGGCGGAGTCGTTCGCGCGCAGGGTGATCAGCTCACCGCCGGTGATCGGGGTGCGGGCCGAGAGCTCACCCGGCGCGGGCGTGTCGACGCCCAGCCGACGCAGTAGCGTCTCCGTCCGCTCACGGAGCTCACGGGTCGCGGTCTCGGTCAGTGCGTGAGTCATTACATGCTCCAGGTTGGGTTCCGGCAACCGAGTTCGTTTCGCTGCGTTAGCCTTCGCTGATGGCGGATACACCGGCGAAACTTGTACTCGACGACATCGATCGACTGCTGATCCGTGAGCTGATTGCCGATGGTCGCGCCACCCTGTCCAATCTGGCGGAGAAGGCCAACCTTTCGGTGTCCGCGGTGCAGTCGCGGGTGCGGCGGCTCGAGGCGCGGGGCGTGATTCGCGGCTACACGGCGAACGTCGATCCCGAGGCGCTGGGCCAGATGCTGTCGGCTTTCGTCGCGATCACTCCTCTCGACCCGTCGCAACCCGATGACGCTCCCGCACTGCTGCAGCACATTCCGGGCATCGAGGCGTGTCATTCGGTGGCCGGAGACGAGAGCTACATGCTCATGGTGCGGGTGGCCTCGCCCAGACACCTGGAGCAGCTGCTGCAGGAGATCCGCGCTACGGCCAATGTCAGGACGCGAAGCACCATCATTCTGCAAACATTCTATGACAAGTAGCCCCGGCCAGGCCGAAGACATTCGGATGACGACACGGTTACGGACGTAATTGTTCCGGAACCTACGGGCATTGCCGTAAATATTCATTTACGCTGAGGGCGTGACCCTCGGACTCGATCGGCTCGGGGCGGCCGCCGAAACCACCCTTGTCACCCCCGCCCGGGTGCATGAGATCCTGTCGGCGAGCATTCTCGCCGACGGCTTCGACCTCGTACTGGACCTCCGCGAGTCCCGTGGACTCCGACTGGTCGACGCCCGCGACGGCACCTCCTACCTGGACATGTTCGGCTTCTTTGGTTCCAACACGCTGGGCATGAACCATCCGGCCCTGCTCGGCGACAAACCCTTCCTGGTCGGCCTCACCGCCGCCGCGCTCAACAAGCCGAGCAACTCCGACATCTACACCGTCGAAATGGCGCGCTTCATAGACACTTTCGCGCGCGTGCTCGGCGATCCGCGACTGCCGCACCTGTTCTTCATCGACGGCGGCGCGCTCGCCGTCGAGAACGCCCTCAAGGCCGCCTTCGACTGGAAGTCCCGGCACAACGAAAGCCACGGTCGCCCAGCCGAACTCGGCACTCAAGTGCTGCATCTGACCGGGGCCTTCCACGGGCGCAGCGGCTACACGCTCTCACTCACCAACACCGATCCGGTGAAGACCGCGCGCTTCCCGAAATTCGACTGGCCGCGCATCGACACCCCGTACGTGGGCCCCGACCACCCCGACATCGAGGCCGCCGAACGGCACGCCCTCGACCAGGCCCGCCGCGCCTTCGACGAAAACCCGCACGACATAGCGTGTTTCATCGCCGAACCGATCCAGGGCGAGGGCGGCGACCGGCACCTGCGGCCGGAGTTCCTGCGCGCCGTCCAGGCACTGTGCCGTGAACACGACGCCCTGTTCATCCTCGACGAGGTGCAGACCGGCGTCGGCATGACCGGCACCACCTGGGCCTACCAGCAGCTCGGGCTGGAACCCGACCTGGTGGCCTTCGGCAAGAAGACCCAGGTCTGCGGCATCATGGCGGGCGGCCGCGTGGACGAGGTGCCCGACAACGTCTTCCGCGTCAGCTCGCGCCTCAACTCCACCTGGGGCGGCAACCTGGCAGACATGGTCCGGGCCCGGCGGATCCTCGAGGTGATCGAGCACGAGAGCCTGGTGGACCGCGCCCGGGAACTCGGCCCCCGGCTGCTGGCCGGGCTCACCGAATTGTCCACCGTCCATGCGGAAGTCACCGATCCGCGCGGCCGCGGCCTGATGTGCGCCATCACCCTGGAATCCGCGCAGCGGCGCAACGAGGTGGTGAACCGGTTGCGGGAGGAGGAGCGCGTGCTGATCCTCGGCACCGGGGAACGCGGCATCCGTTTCCGCCCGCCGCTGACGGTAACCGAGGCGGAACTCGACGAGGCGGTAGCCGCCCTCGGCCGCGTATTGGGTTGAGCCGCAAGCCGGACGCGCGGTCCGGCTTGCGTCCATTTGCTCGATGATCGCTTTTGCCGGAACCGCGTGGCGTGACGCGACACTCCGTTATCTCGCCGCGAACGTCCGTGTCGCCGCCTACTATTCGACGACATGTCAGCTCACCGCAATGCGCGTATGGCACGGTGCGGCCTGTGATCGCGCGCCGTGCACGTCTGGGCCTGATTCTCGCGGTGGCGATGCTGGCCGGTTGCTCGAATGGTGACACCGGGTCCGCATCACCCACCGCCACACCGTCGTCCACCCCGCCGGGCGCGGCCCCCGCCGCCGCGGACGTCCCGCGATTACTGCCCGGCATGCCGCCGCCGCTCTCACCCACCGACGTCTACGCCGCCACCCGGGAACTGAGCCCCGCCGTCGCCGGACAACCCACTCGGGTCTACGTCCCCAACAGTGAGTCGCACACCATCACCGTCATCGATCCGGCCACCTTCGAGGTCATCGACAGCTACCCCTCCGGCGGCAGCGAACCCCAGCACGTCGTGCCCTCCTACGACCTGCAGACGCTCTACGCCAACAACGATCTGCCGATCGGCGGCGGCAGCTTGCTGCCCATCGACCCGCGCACCGGCAAGCCCGGCGACCCCATCCCCGTCCGCGACCCGTACAACATGTACTTCACCCCGGACGGCAAATACGCGCTGGTCGTCGCCGAAGCCGACCGCTCGCTGGACTTCTACGACCCGCACAGCTGGCAGAAACTCCACGACATCGCGGTGCCCGAATGCCAGGGCGTCAATCACATGGACTTCACCGCCGACGGCCGGACCGCCCTGGTCAGCTGCGAATTCGGCGGGCGCATGGCCGTGGTCGACATCGCGGGCCTGAGCCTGCTGCGCATGATCGACCTGCCCGGCGGGTCGTCCGGCATGCCGCAGGACGTCAAGCTCTCGCCTGACGGCCGCACCTTCTTCGTGGCCGACATGATGGCGGGCGGCATCTACGTCTTCGACGCCCGGACCTTCGACAACACCGGCTTCGTCGAGACCGGCCGCGGTACTCACGGCCTGTACGTCACCCGCGACTCGAAGCGGATGCTCATCACCAACCGCGGCGAGGGCAGCATCTCGGTCTGGGACTTCGCCGCCGGACGTCTGGCCGACACCTGGCGCATCCCCGGCGGCGGCAGCCCGGATATGGGCAACCTGTCCGCGGACGGGCGGGTGTTCTGGGTCTCGGGCCGCAGCCACGGCGAGGTGTACGCCATCGACATCGTCGACTGGAAGCTGCTGGCCCGGATTCCGGTCGGCCGCGGGGCGCACGGGCTCACCATCTGGCCGCAGCCGGGCCGGTACTCGACGGGCCATACGGGCGTAATGCGTTGACGCGTCGCCGGTTCCGGCGACGCGCGGTGAACCGAAGTGTGGACCCCGCCAAAAGCTTGCCGGGATGACTGGCGAGATCCACTATTGAACATTGTTCGAGTTTGCCCGGTGGAGGAGCCGGATATCGTGCTCTACCTGCGGGTTTTAACTGGCGGGTAGTCAATAACCGTACTCGCGAGTAGCCCCGACTGGATTACGGAGCGGGTCTGGTACTGGTTACACTCCGGGGCATGACGAGTGTCCAGCATCAGCCTTCGCCGGGTTCGGCGGGTGCCCCCGATATCCACACCACCGCCGGCAAGCTGGCTGACCTGCGCAATCGGCTGGAAGAGGCCAAGCACCCGATGGGTGAGGCGGCGGTCGACAAGGTCCACGCCAAGGGCAAGATGACCGCGCGTGAGCGCATCCTCGCCCTGCTCGACGAGGGCTCCTTCGTCGAGCTCGACGCGCTGGCCCGGCACCGCAGCGTGAACTTCGGCCTGGAGAACCAGCGTCCACTGGGCGACGGCGTGGTGACCGGCTACGGCACCATCGACGGCCGCGACGTCTGCATCTTCTCCCAGGACGTCACCGTCTTCGGTGGCTCCCTCGGCGAGGTCTATGGCGAGAAGATCGTCAAGGTGATGGACCTGGCCCTGCGGACCGGCCGTCCGCTCGTCGGCATCAACGAGGGCGCCGGCGCGCGCATCCAGGAGGGCGTCGTCTCCCTGGGCCTCTACGGTGAGATCTTCCACCGCAACATCCAGGCCTCGGGTGTCATCCCGCAGATCTCGCTGATCATGGGCCCGGCCGCGGGCGGCCACGTCTACTCGCCCGCCCTGACCGACTTCGTCGTCATGGTCGACCAGACCTCGCAGATGTTCGTCACCGGCCCCGACGTGATCAAGACCGTCACCGGCGAGGAAGTCACCATGGAGGAGCTGGGCGGCGCCCACACCCACATGGTCAAGTCCGGTGTCGCGCACTACGTCGCCTCCGGCGAGCAGGACGCCCTGGACTACGTGCGCGACCTGCTCGGCTATCTGCCGAGCAACAACCGCGCCGAGGCCCCCCGCTTCCCGGCCACCGCCAACGCGGGCGCCATCGAGGAGAACCTCACCGAGGCCGACCTCGAGCTGGACACCATCGTCCCGGACTCCCCGAACCAGCCGTACGACATGCACGAGGTCATCAAGCGCCTGGTTGACGACGAGGAGTTCCTCGAGGTCCAGGCCGAGCGCGCGATGAACGTCATCGTCGGCTTCGCCCGCATCGACGGCCGCAGCGTCGGCTTCGTGGCCAACCAGCCCTCGCAGTTCGCGGGCTGCCTGGACATCGATGCCTCGGAGAAGGCCGCGCGCTTCGTGCGCACCTGCGACGCCTTCAACATCCCGATCATCACCCTGGTCGACGTGCCGGGCTTCCTGCCGGGCACCGGCCAGGAGTACAACGGCATCATCCGCCGCGGCGCCAAGCTGCTCTACGCCTACGGTGAGGCCACTGTGGGCAAGATCACAATCATCACCCGCAAGGCCTACGGCGGCGCCTACGACGTCATGGGTTCCAAGCACATGGGCGCCGATGTGAACCTGGCGTGGCCGACCGCTCAGATCGCGGTCATGGGTGCGTCCGGAGCGGTCGGTTTCGTGTACCGCAAGCAGCTGCAGACCGCGGCCGCCGAGGGCAACGACGTCGACGCTCTGCGCCTCGAGCTGCAGAACGAGTACGAGGACACCCTCGTGAATCCGTACGTGGCGGCCGAGCGCGGTTACGTCGACGCGGTCATCCCGCCGTCGCACACCCGCGGCCAGATCGTGTCGGCGCTGCGTCTGCTGGAACGCAAGATGGTGTCGCTGCCGCCGAAGAAGCACGGCAACATTCCGCTCTGAAAATGCGATATGCGCGGTGTGAGGCGCACACTGTCGAATAGGACAGTGGGACTCGTACCGCGCACGATCGCCTCATCCGGGCAAAGATGAAGGAACGCCGCAACACCCCCGCGGCGAAGGACAGGAGGACTGGCGCTGTGACGACCATGGCCGATGAAGAGGTATTGCGCGCCGCCGAACTGGATCTGGCTGTCGAGGATCTGGCGGACGCCATCGACACCGCCGTCGCGGAGATCGAACCGGCGAGCACCGGTCCGGTCATCCAGGTCCTGAAGGGCAACCCGACCGACCTCGAGCTCGCCGCCCTGGTGAGCGTGTTCGCCGCCGCGTCGGCGACCGCCGCCGC
Source organism: Nocardia sp. NPDC059764 (assembly GCF_042732555.1). NCBI lineage: Bacteria > Bacillati > Actinomycetota > Actinomycetes > Mycobacteriales > Nocardiaceae > Nocardia > Nocardia sp. NPDC059764. Next base: position 3,146 of record NZ_JBHWHH010000109.1, on the reverse strand, counting down.
CCCGGCCGACCGCGGCCCGGCGGACATGTGGGGTCGCCCCACCCTGCTGCACCGCGGCAGTTCGCCGTTCTCCCCCTACGCCTTTCCGGCCCTCTCGCACCTGCGCGACTGACGGCTTGTGACCGTCTTCGTACTGGCGTCACAATCTCCGGCTCGGCTCGGCGTCCTGCGCAACGCGGGCGTCGAGCCGGTCGTCCGGGTGTCCCACGTGGACGAGGACGCCGTGGCCGGGGCTCTTCCCCCGGACACCCCGCCCGATCGAGTGGTGATCGAGCTGGCCCGCGCCAAGGCGCTGGAGGTGGCCGGGCAACTGGCGGGTGATCCCGCCTTCACCGATTCCGTTGTCGTGGGCTGCGATTCGATGCTGCTCGTCGACGGCGTTCTGCAGGGCAAGCCCGTGACTCCCGAGGTCGCCCGCGCGCGCTGGGCCGAGATGGCCGGACGCAGCGCTGATCTGCTGACCGGTCACTGTGTGCTGCGGCTGAATGTCGGAGAGATCGTCGGCGAGGCCGCCGACTGCAGTTCCACCACGGTGCATTTCGCCAAACCCGAGCCGGAGGAACTCGACGCGTACATCGCGACGGGGGAGCCGCTGCAGGTGGCCGGATCCTTCACGCTGGACGGCTTGGGCGGCTGGTTCGTGGACAAGATCGACGGCGACCCGTCGAGCGTCATCGGTATCGGACTACCACTGGTTCGTCGACTGCTTGCCGAGGTGGGTGTCGGCATTGCGCGGCTGTGGATCGGTGGCCGCGCGTAGTTGCGGCGCGATCCGCCCGGCCGAGGGCGCCAATCTGGGCTCGCCGGTGGCTGATCCGGGCTCGCCGGTCTCGGCCTGACCCTCGCGCGCGTCCTCGCCGGGGCGGCCCTGCAGCAATTCCAGTCGCGCCACGCACAATTCGGGCTCCACGAACGGGTGCAGGCGCACGTTCACGTTCTCCCGGCCGCCGTTGCGGTCCAGGGCTTCACGCATCAGGCCCAGGTGTACGCCGCACACCACCTCGGAGTGGGTGCGGGCGAGTTCGCGCAGCGGGCATGCCGTCATGCGGATCATGGCGGATTCTTCGGTCTCGCCGGCCTGGTCGCGTTCGGGCGCGAAGCCGAGTTCCGACATCAGGGTGACGGTGAGGTCCTTGGCGTCCTCGAGCGTTTCGATGGGCTGGTCGGCGGCTTCGAGTTTGGAGCCCCAGGCCCGGCCGGCGCTGATCGCGGCTTCCGAGCGGCGGCGCGGGTCGCTGCCGAGTTGATCGGCCAGCACTTGCGCCAATTCCTGATAACCCACCGATCGCTGTACAGCGGTATAGCCGATGCGCGGGCGGCCGCGGCCGCGCGGCGGCTGCTGGAATTGGCGGACCAGCGATTCCCGGGTCAGCACATCCAAATGGAAACGCACCGTTGTCACATGCTGTCCGGTGACGCGCGCGAGTTCCTGGGCATCGAGAGGCTCGCTGGCGCCACGTAGGATCGCAAGCAGTCGCCGTCGCGGCCAAGAATCGGACATAGCCCACCCCTCCTCTCCGAGAGACTTTATCGGATGAAGCTGCGCTTAATTCGCCCAATCATCCGATTCGTGATCTGAAACGAGTTTCGTAACCGCCACATGCCTACGATCGGTGCAGAGAATCGAACAGCCAATACCTAACCCACCACGTGTGAAGGACCACAACGTGCCTGTCGCTCCGGATCCGCATCACTCATTCGGCTCCTACGCACATCCTCACCGACTAGTAACCACAGAGTGGCTGTCGGCAAACATCGGCACGCCGGGACTCAAGATCATCGAGTCCAACGAAGACATATTGCTATACGACATCGGCCATGTCCCGGGTGCCATCAAGATCGACTGGCGTACCGAGCTGATCGATCCGCGTACCCGCGATGTCGTCGACGGCGCGACCTTCGCCAACCTTATGCGGGCCAAGGGCATCGAACGCGGCGACACCGTGGTCGTCTACGGCGATAAATCCAATGGCACCGCGGCCGCCACCCTGTGGGTGTTCTCCCTCTTCGGGCACGAGGACGTGCGCCTGCTGGACGGTGGCCGCGACGCCTGGATCTCCGAGGCCCGCGACACCACCTTCGAGGTGCCCGCGGCCGGGCTGGGCGAGTACCCGGTGGCCGATCGCGACGATAAGTCCGCGCGCGCCTTCCGGCAGGACGTGGTGGCGCACCTGGGCGGGCCGCTCATCGATTCGCGCGCGTTCGAGGAGTACACCGGCGATCTGGTGGTGCTGGACCGTCCCGAGGAGCAGGCGCTGCGGGCGGGCCACATCCCGACCGCGGTCAACATCCCGTGGACGTCGTCGGTGGGTGCGGACGCCCGCTTCCGGCCCCGGGTCGAGCTGGACGTCATCTACGGCGGGGTGATCGAGGGTGTCGCGCCGATGGTCTACTCGCGGGTGGGGGAGCGGTCGGCGCTGACCTGGTACGTCCTGACCTATCTGCTGGGCGTGGACGGGGTGCGCAATTACGACGGCTCCTGGACCGAGTGGGCCAATGCCGTGGGGGCGCCCATCGTGATCGGTGAAGAACCCGGCGCGACGCCCTCGGTCGTGGCAAGCTCGTAACGCCCGAACCCCCTTCGGGGGATTACCGGTGGAGGCTTCAGCGGAGTCTGGTAGAACAGGTTCTAAAAATTAGGCCTCGAGAGTCGCATGCCCACTCTCTGGGCCTACTCATTGGTAGCCCTAGCCGGGTTCGGTCATTGTTGGCACGATGCCTACACTGCCGACAGACGAAAGTATCCAGAGCACAGGAGGCTCAGTGCCCAACCATGCCAACGCGCAGATCACAAAGGTCCTCGTAGCCAACCGAGGCGAGATCGCCGTGCGCGTGATCCGGGCCGCCAAGGACGCCGGTATCGCCAGTGTGGCCGTGTACGCCGAACCGGACGCCGACGCGCCGTTCGTGAAGCTCGCCGATGAGGCGTTCGCGCTCGGTGGTCAGACCTCGGCCGAGTCGTACCTGGTGTTCGACAAGATCCTCGACGCCGCCGCGAAGGCCGGCGCGGACGCGATCCACCCGGGTTACGGATTCCTGTCGGAGAACGCCGATTTCGCGCAGGCTGTGATCGATGCTGGTTTGATCTGGATCGGTCCGTCGCCGCAGTCGATCCGGGATCTGGGTGACAAGGTCACCGCCCGTCA
>NZ_JBHWHH010000108.1:0-25620 GCF_042732555.1 Nocardia sp. NPDC059764 | reverse complement strand
CGCGGGACGGGGGCTTCGGTGGTGAATCGGTGGCGCGTGAACCCTAGAGCGACGCGGCGATCCGGTCGCCGACCTCGACGGTCGAGGCGGCGCCCGAGCGCGAGGCCAGATCCTTGGCGACGGCGGCCTCGATGCGGGCGGCCTCCTCGGTCTTGCCGAGGTGGTTCAGCAGCAGCGATACCGACAGGATGGCGGCGGTCGGGTCGGCCTTGGACTGGCCGGCGATGTCGGGGGCCGAACCGTGAACCGGCTCGAACATCGACGGGTTGACGCCCGAGGCGTCGATATTGCCCGACGCGGCCAGGCCGATGCCACCGGAGACGGCGGCGGCCAGGTCGGTGATGATGTCGCCGAACAGGTTGTCGGTGACGATCACGTCGAAGCGGCCCGGATCGGTGACCATGTGGATGGTGGCGGCATCGATGTGCTGGTAGGCGGTCTCGATGTCCGGGTACTCGGCGCCGACCTCGGCCACGGTGCGCGACCACAGCGAACCGGCGAAGGCCAGCACGTTGTTCTTGTGCACCAGGGTCAGGTGCTTGCGGCGCTTGCGGGCGGTCTCGAAGGCGTAGCGGACCACGCGCTCGACGCCGAAGCGGGTGTTGGTGGAGACCTCGGTGGCCACCTCGTGCGGGGTGTTGACGCGGATCGCGCCGCCGGTGCCGGTGTAGGGGCCCTCGGTGCCCTCACGCACGACCACGAAGTCGATGTCCGGGTTCGAGGCCAGCGGGCTGGTGACGCCCGGGTACAGCTTCGAGGGGCGCAGGTTCACGTGGTGGTCGAGCTCGAAGCGGGTGCGCAGCAGCAGGCCGCGCTCGAGCAGGCCGGACTGCACCGACGGGTCGCCGATGGCGCCCAGCAGGATGGCGTCGTGCTGCTTGAGCTCCGGGATCACGTTCTCCGGGAGGATCTCGCCGGTGGCATGGAACCGCTTGGCTCCCAGGTCGTATGCGGTCTTCTCGACACCGGGCACCACCACATCGAGCACCTTGAGGGCCTCGGCGATGACCTCGGGGCCGATACCGTCGCCCGGAATGACAGCGAGTTTCATGAAATCCATGCTCCGTTTCGATAACGCGCGGGTGGTCCTCTCCGCGCTGACAGGAGAGTCCCGGCCACCATAGCGGGTGCCGCCATGACCCCCTTCACCAGGGCGAATCGCTCCCAACCAGTGGGATCAGGGGCCGCTCGCCCGGTCTCCACACCGAACGCACCGGGCCCCCTCCACTTTCCGTGGAGGGGGCCCGTATCGCGTTGCGAGATCGACTAGTCGAGGCTGACCAGGGCGACCTTGGCGGCGCCGACGGCCTCGGCGATGGCGGACCGCACCTCGGCCGGGACGTCCTTGTTGACGCGCAGGACGACAGTGGCGCCCTCGTCCTGCAGGTCCTGGGTCAGCTGGGCGGCGAGGATGTCGATGCCCGCGTCGCCGAGCTTGGTGGCCAGGCGGCCCAGCTGGCCCGGCTTGTCCTCGTAGTTGAGGACGGCAAGGTTCAGGCCCTCGGCGCGCATGTCGTAGTTGCGGCCGTTGATGTTGACGATCTTCTCGACCTGGGCGGGCTCGGTCAGGGTGCCGGCCACGTTCAGGGTGCGGCCGTCGCCGAACACGGCGCGCAGGTCCACCAGGCTGCGGTGGGTCGGGGACTCCGTGTGGGTGGTGACGGTGGCCTCGAGGCCCCGCTCCTTGGCCAGCGCCGGGGCGTTGACGAAGGTGACCGAATCCTCGATGAGGGCCGAGAACACGCCGCGCAGCGCCGAGAGCTCGAACACCGCGACGTCTTCCGAGGACAGCTCGCCGCGGACCTGGACCTCGATGGAGACCGGCAGCTCGCTGGCCAGGGCGCCCAGCAGCGCGCCCTGCTTGCGGACGATGTCCAGCCACGGGGCGACGATCTCGTTGACCGCGCCACCGGTGACGTTCACCGCGCCGGGCACGAACTCGCCCGCGAGGGCAAGCTGCACCGACTTGGCGACATCGGTGCCCGCGCGGTCCTGGGCCTCGGCGGTGGAGGCGCCCAGGTGCGGGGTGACGACGACCTGCGGCAGCTCGAACAGCGGGCTGTCGGTGGACGGCTCGGTCTCGAACACGTCGATGCCGGCGGCGCGCACGTGGCCGGAGGTGATGGCGTCGGCCAGGGCCTGCTCGTCGATCAGACCGCCGCGGGCGGCGTTGACGATGATGACGCCCTTCTTCGTCTTGGCCAGGGTCTCCTTGTTCAGCATGCCCTTGGTCTCAGGAGTCTTGGGCAGGTGAATGGAGATGAAGTCCGCGCGCTCGAGCACCTCGTCCAGGGTCAGCAGCTCGATGCCCAGCTGGGCGGCGCGGGCCGGCGAGGTGTAGGGGTCGTACGCGACGATCTTGGTCTCGAAGGCGGCGAGACGCTGCGCGAACAGCTGGCCGATGCGGCCCAGGCCGATGACGCCGACGGTCTTGCCGAAGATCTCGACACCATTGAACTTGCTGCGCTGCCAGGTGTGCTCGCGCAGGGTGGCGTCGGCGGCCGGGATCTGGCGGGCCGCGGACAGCAGCAGCGAGACGGCGTGCTCGGCGGCGGTGTGGATGTTGGAGGTCGGCGCGTTGACGACCATGACGCCGCGCTCGGTGGCCGCGGGGACATCGACATTGTCGAGGCCGACGCCGGCGCGGGCGACGATCTTGAGGTTCTTGCCCGCCTCGAGCACCTCGGCGTCGACGGTGGTGGCCGAACGGACCAGCAGCGCATCGGCTTCCGGCACGGCGGCCAGCAGCTCCGGACGGTTCGGGCCGTCGACCCAGCGAACCTCGACGCCGGAGCCCAGCGCGTCGACGGTCGACTGGGCGAGCTTGTCGGCGATCAGAACAACAGGGCGGCCTGCTTGGCTCACGGTGGGGTACTCCTGAGGAAGGGATCCGGGATTTACGGGCGTCAGCTTAGTGGGCTGGGAATCGGGGCGCTTTACCGCCTGGTAGGCAACTGCCATCAAAGCCGTGAACTGCGGGTTTCCGGAGGGCTGCGCGGGTCTCACGGGGAACAGGCCGCGCGGTACGGCTCGGTTCGGGCGATGTGATTCGGGCCGCTATTCCTGGGCAGGCGTTCAGGTTCGGGCCCGCGGGACCCCTGGTCACACCGGCGACGGGCACACGACCGCAGGTCTCGCCGCACAGGCATTCGAGATAGCCGAAAGCCCGGCTTCGGAGCTACGGAGTCCGAGGCCGGGCTTTCGAAAGTCGAGTAATCGACGTCAGTAGTCCTTAGCGACCGAAAGAGCCGGTCCACAGGGTGTTCAGGATGCCGTGCAGAGCGGCCGAGCCGGTGTCGAGCAGACCACTCAGAGCAGCGGAACCGGTGTCGATGATAACGGGGATCATGGAAATACCTCTTCTGAAATCCGTACGAACTTTCTGACGTGGATCCTATCGGGCCGATTTCGCGGCCCGTTACGGGGGATTAACACGATGTGACCGGCGTCACGGCCTCGGAATTCTGTGGTCCCGTTCATATGGGTGTCGAATTCCCGCCATATAACGCGGCTATCACGCCCCTAATTCTGGGGGCTCGCCGCGCAAAAAACGCATGGACCAGGTCGATCCCGGGCGCTACCGTCGCCTGCCATGACCCTGCGCTCGATCCCCGCCTCCATGGACCCGGCGGTGGTCGCCACGATCGACGGCGAACTGGACCGGATCGTGCGCGAACACCACGTCGACGTGCTGCTCGCCATCGAAAGCGGCAGTCGCGCCTGGGGATTCCCGTCCCCGGACTCCGACTACGACTGCCGGTTCGTCTACCTCCGCCCGGCCGACGACTACCTCACGCCGTGGCCCGGACGCGATGTCATCGAGACGCCACTCGTGGGACTGCTCGATGTCAACGGCTGGGATCTGGTGAAGGCGCTGCGCCTGCTGGTGAACGGCAATGCCGTGCTCATCGAATGGCTGATGTCACCGATCGCGTATCGCGGCGACGCGCAATTCCGCGACGAATTGCGCATGCTCGCGGACGACGTAGCCGACCGGCAGCGGGTGGCCCGGCACTATCTGCACCTGGGCCGACGGCAATGGCGGCTGTTCGATTCGAACCGGTCATTGAAGAAGGTGTTCTATTCATTGCGGCCCGCCATGGCATTGCGGTGGCTGCACGAACACCCCGATAAAGCGGTGGCGCCGATGCATTTACCGACCCTGCTGGCCGAATGCGAGCTGCCCGGCGATTTCGTGGAGTGCGTGCGGGAATTGACGGAATTGAAGTCCCGGACGCGCGAAATGGGTTCCGATGAGGTGCCCGAACCGATCGCCGGTTTCATCTCGGCCGAGTTCGAGCGGGCGGCGCTGGAGTTCGTGACGGTGGATCCGGCTCGGCGGGAACACGCACAGGCCCGCGCAGCCGAGTTCTTCCGGCGCCACGTGCGGGGCTGAGAGCAGCCCCCGGCGAGCGCCCCAGACTGGGGTACCCCCAGATGTTGAAATCCATCCGTTTCACTTCGGTCGAGCGATAGCTTCTTCTTGCCCGGAACCTCGGGTTCGAAACAGGAGAACGATGATCACAGACACCCGCCACGGCCGCCGAATCGGCTGTGGCATCTCCGGATTGGCCGCGACGGTCGCCATCGTCACGGGCGCCGCGCCCACCGCATCCGCCGACGTCACGTGGGTGGATTTCGCGACGCCGGCGCAAACCCATTACGTCGGAACCAACTACCGCATTTCGGCAGGATCCGACCCCGCATCGATGATGGCCTTCTACGACAATGGCCAATGCATCGGAAAGGCTGCACCACACTACAATTCGGAACTGGACGTGTACTTCGCCGCATCCGCGTATTGGCTCCCGACGACGGCGGGACACCACGTCATCACGGTCGATGACGGTAAGTCCACGAAGACACTCGCCGTCGACGTCGAGGCAGCCTTGCCCGGCAGCACGCCGGACACCCCGATCTCGCAGGGCGGCTGCAGTCTGACGAGCCCGTTCCCGACCGGCAGTTCATAGTCGCCACGGCGGGCACAGACGGCTTCGCCCGCCAAGTCTCCGACGAGTCGCTGCCACTCGAGGTCGGCTGAAGCCGGATCGGAGCGACGCCGCCGCGGCGGTGCGCGACGCGCGGTGAGCGCCAGGCTGTCATCCAAGCCAAGGCAGTTGGCGTTCACCTCGCCCGAGCGCGGTGTCGAACATCCGCCGCCCCGGCCCGCGGCCAGCGCGGGCGGAGGTCAGTAGTCGGCTCCCGCGATGACCCGCACAGCCACCGCCTCGGGCCCCGGCTTGGTGCCCCGCACCTCGAATTCGACGCGCTGCCCCTCAGCCAGGGATCGGAAACCCCCGCCCGGTAGCGCGGTGTACTCCACGAACACGTCCGGCCCGTCGCCGTCCGGGCTCAGGAACCCGAACCCCTTCTCGCTGTCGAACCACTTCACCGTGCCGTGCACCATTACCAAACCTTCTCGAACCGAATCGGACACCGCTGTCGTCCCCGCGCGCCGCGGTCCATGGTGTCACGGCCGCGGCGCGGGCGGGTGGTCGCCCGAGCCTGGCGCATCCCCCGCCCGGCTCTCGCGACCCTTGTCCGATTATCGAATTCCCCAGCCGCCGCGTATCACTCGCGGGGGACTGGTAAGGGATCAACCCGCGCGCACGTTGCCGGGCGGCTCCTCTGTGCCGGGTTCGGAGACCCGCATGGCATAGACGCGTTCGAGGAAGTCGCGGTGCGCGCGCAGGGTGGCGTCGAGCAGTTCGCGCCACGTGCGGCGATCCACCCGCTGATCGCTGACCAGCGACGAGAGCGACGCCGGGCCGAGCCGGTCGATGTGGTCCACGATGAAGGTGAGCCGCCGGCGCGGGAATTGCGCGCCGATGCGCGGGTTCTCGTCGAGGAAATGGTCGAGTTCGTAGAGGTAGTTGACCGCGCGGTTGTACTCCTCGTCGGTGAGGTGGTAGTCCATCCGCTTGATCTCGACGATCCACAGTTCACCGGAGTCGTGCAGCAGCACGAAATCGGGTTCGCGTTTCTCGCTGCCGATGGAGGTCGTCACCAGCGGAGTCCCGAATTTCTGTGCGTACCAGCGTTCGAAGCTGGCGCGCACCCGTTTGAGGGATTCGTTCATGCCCAGCGGGGTCCATTCCGGGGCGAGCAGCCACGGCGCGGATTCGATCAGCTCCTGGAAGGGGCGTTCCAGGGAGCGGCGGTCGTCGATGAGCGAGCGCAGCCGATCCACCACGGCGACCCGTTCGCTGGCGATCTGGCCCAGCGAGTAGATCTCGGCGACGCGGGCCCGCTCGAAGAGCGCGACCACCACGTCCAGTTGCGGATCGGCATCCTCGGCGATCTCCTTCAGGGTGTCGAGCAGGCTGCGCTGCGGGCCCAGCGACAGCGCCAGCCGCAGCATGTTCTCCAGGTGCGCGGGATCGTCGAGCGAGGCTCGGTCCTTGTGCACCACCAGGATTCGCGCCGCGTCCAGCACCGAGTCGCGGAACAGGCGGTCGCCGGGGGCGATGGCGTCGAGGGTCTCGTGGATGCGGGAGCGTTCCACGAACTCCTCCCAGACCCGGCGGCGGATGGACTTCTCGCCGAGCCGGCCGATCTCCTTGATCAGGGCCTGGCCCCATTCGGCGAGGGCCTCGCCGCGCGGTGAGTTCCAGATGATGTCCTGGCGGTCGGAGCGGACCAGGTCGTCGTCATCGTCGAGCCAGTCCACCTCGATCGCGCCGACCAGGTAGGAGCGCAGCTTGAATTCGCCGGTGAATCCGGAGGAAATGCCGAAATCCCGGGTCTGCGCGACGATCTTGCCGCGCGCGTAAATGCGCACCCCGGCCATGGCCTCGTCCCGGTACGGCTGTTTCGAATAGGCGATCCAGCCGGTCACCGGCAGGAATTGCCGGCCGAATCGGACCGGGACGCGGCCGACGTCGACGCGGGTCTCCTCCATGACGTCGATCGGCAGGCGGCTGAGCACGAAACTCTCCCGGCCGATCGCATTGCGGACCTCCACCCGCCAGTCCTGGCGTTCGATACCGAAACGCGCGGCCAGCTGACGGTTCAGTTCGGTTCCCGAATTCACCCTTTTCCGAAAGAAATTGCGCAGGATGATCGTGGTGCCGCGTTTCGTGGTGACCGTGCCGTCGAGGGCGCCCGGGCGCGGGAAGTAGTCGCTCTCGGTGTCGCAGAGCATGTCGTCGAGGTCCATGACGATGTGGGAGACGGTCCAGCCCAACGAGGTCCGGTCGTCGTCGCGGCTGCCGGCGGTGATCACCTCGATGGTGCGGCAGATGCCGAAGGCGGCCAGCTTCCCGATTCCCTTGCGCCCCATCACCGGACGCCGCCGCTCGCGCGACAGGTCGGAGCCGGCGCGGACCCGCCGGTCCGAGCCCACCATCAGATAGTGCTCGTTGACCTCGGCGGCGGTCATGCCGTGCCCGTTGTCGGAGACCACGATCTCGTAGGCGGGTTCGTCGGCGGCCCTGATGGTTCCGGCCAGCATCGCGCCCCACGGCAGCACCACCTCGACCTCGGTGGCGTCCGCGTCGTAGGAGTTGGCGATGAGTTCGGCCAGGACCGCCGAGACCCGGTCGTAGAGCCGGATGCCGAGTTTGTCGATCGCCAACCGGCTGATGCGCATCGTGTACTTGCGGTCCTCGCGATCCTGCGCGGCCACATGCACGTCGTTGTACATGATGGGCCCCCAATTGCCCTCGGGGCAGCCTCCGTTCAGCTACCTCTGAATACGATGCAACGCCGATTGATTAACAACGCGCTGAACATTCACCCACCACTTCGTCACGGTGTGATTCCAGGATTCACCTGGCGATAGCCCAGAGCAACGACAAGATCTCGGCAACCGCTTCCGTGTCCGGATGGAAGCCGTTGAGTGACAGTCCGGTCGGTTCCGGGCAGAATGCGTGGCGGCGGACAGCGCGGTCCGCCACCCACGGAGACAGGGGGGAACGGTGGCCGACAGTCGGATGATCGCGGCGCGACAGCGCTTCTTCGGCGCGGACGCCGTGGACCCGGACAGCGGGGCCGTGCGGGCCGATCAGGCGCTCGTGTCCTGGTTCGGCTGCGCCAGTTTCGCGGTCGCCCTGGGCGGAGTCGTGTTCCTGCTGGACGCGTGGGTGCCGCGCGGACTGACAGCCGGATACGTGCCGACCACGCCGGAGGAGGTCGCGGCGCTCGAGCCCGCGGCGATCTTCATCGGGCACGGGCATTTCGATCACGCCGCCGACGCCGGGGCCATCGCGCGGGCGAGCGGGGCCGTGGTGCACGGGACGGCGTCCCACTGCGCGACGGCCCGCAAGCAGGTCGGTGGGGCCGAATTGGCCTGCTGGGAGCTGGGTTCCGACGCGTCGGCGCCCGGCGACCGCTACGACTTCGAACTCGCGCCGGGGCTGTCGGTGACCGCCGTCCGGCACCTGCACTCGGCGCGCACGCCTCGCCACGAGGGGCGCGACGCCTCCCCGCCGGTCCGGCCCAAGCCGTGCCTGTGCGATATCCGCGCCTATCCCCCGGGCCGGTCCGAGACCGGCCATCTGGCCCGGAACCTGCTCGCGCCGGAGGGCGGGGTGCTGCTCTACCAGTTCCGGTTCGGCGATTTCGCGCTGACTTGGCACGATTCCTCCGGGCCGCTGCTGGACAAGGCCCCGGGGGTCCTCGAGGTCCTGCGCGGTTTGCCCGCCTCCGACGTGCACATCGGCGCGGTGCAGGGCTATAACCAGTTCACCAATGGGCTGCGTGATCCGCGCAGCTACATCGAGGCCCTGCGGCCGAAGGTGTTCGTGCCCAGCCATCACGACAACTGGCTGCCGTTGATCACGGCCCGCGGCGAGGCGTTCGCGACGCCGCTGCACGCGGAGCTGGAGCGTATGCCCGAGAGCATGCGGCCCGAGATCCGGATGCTGCTGGACCGCGACGACTATCTCGCGCCCGGGAGATTGTCGTTCGACCTCGCGCCGAAGGGTTGAGTCGCAACAGCGGAGCGGATGATGCCGCTGCCACCGCGAGTGGCCTGGCCCAGCGGCTGTGGCGGCGTCGCGAAACAACTGGGGCGCAGGGACTTCCCTGACGGGATAGCACGGCGGTCCGGCGATCGCCGGCTGACCGACCGTACCCCGGGCAGCGCTATCCGCCGCACCGTGCATGCGGCCGTCGCCTCAGGGCGAGGCCCGGTGCCTTGACCGCGCGGGCGAACCCGGTACCCGGGTCGCCGACGCCGTGTCCGGGACAAGTCCGACCGCACTATCGGGCGCACGCTCTGCGGGGGCGCAGGCGGGCAGCACGGATGTCAGCGGACGCGGAGAACCATGGTGACGCTGGTGGTTCCAGCGAGATTGACCTTGTCGGAGCCGTCGATCGCGACGAATCCGAGGCGCTGGTAGAGCCGGAGCGCCGGATTGTCCTGCCGCACACTCAAACAGACGGCCTCGTAGTGTTCCCGCGCGGCGTCGATGAGCGCGGTCATCAGCGCGGTGCCGAGTCCGGTGCCGCGGCTCTCGGGTGCGACACCGATGGCCAGTTCCGGCGTGTCGGCGTCGACGTAGCCGAAGGCCGGGTCGTCGGCGCGGAACAGCCGCAGCCAGGCGGCGCCGAGCGGCACTCCGTCGAACCCGCCGACCACGCCGAGATCGCCTGCGGCTCCCCAGCCTTCGACGTAACGCCCGAGTCCGGGCACGTCTCGGAGTTGGTCGGGTGAGTCCATGCCCTGGTCGCGGGCGTAGGAGGCTTCGTAGAGCATCGCCCAGAGGAGTTTCTCGTCGGCGGGCTCGGCGGGTCGGACGAACATCGGATCAGCCGATCACGAATTCCGCTGATGTGCCAGTGAATTCATGGTTGGCTCCGGTGCCGTCGCGGCTGTCGCCGGTGTACTGGATGCGGTAGCGGCCCGCGGGGGCGCTGTCGGGCACGGTCCACTGGATGGCGATGGTGGACGCGGAGTCCTGGCCCGCCGGACGCGACCAGTGCAGCTCGGTGCACCAGTCGTTGTCGTCGTAGACGCGCCGCCAGTCGTCGCCGGCGCCCTGCTGGATCTCGAAGTAGGTGCCGTCGAGCCGGAAGTTGTTGTTCGGGTGCGCGCCGACGAATTCCACCGAAACCGTCTGTCCCGCCGCGTAGTTCGCTTGCGGCTGGGCCAGCACGTCACCATAGGCGCGACCGGCGTGCGGGGTGTCGGCGGGGACCGGGGCGAGCAGGTTGGGCTGCAACCCGAAGGCCCACTCGAGTGGCGCGGGCCCGCGTCCGAGGTCGACGCGCGCGGCCAAAGCCTTTGCGAGCCGGTCGAATTCCTGCATGTGCGCCGACAGCGTCCACCGCCCGAACAGCGTTTCGCCGCCCTCGTACTGCTGGCTGGCGTACTCCTCCGGCGTGGTCACGTAGCCGCAGTACCCGTTGGCGTAGCCCTGCAACAGGACGTTCTCCAGCGGCACATTGAGCGCCCGCGCCACCAGCCGCCGGATCCGCAGCCCCGACACGACGGTGTACTCCGCAGGTCCCGAGGCGAGCACCAGGTCGCCGATCCGCATCAGCTGCAGCGGCACCACCTGCGGCACCCACGGCCGCGGCGGCAGCACGCCGAGCGGCGCGAGGATCAGCTTGGGCGACTGCACATCCCGCATCCAGTCCTCGATCGGCGAGTTCAGTCCGCCGAGCGCCGCCACCATCGGGTTGGCGTCACCTTCTTGCAGGAACGACAGCTGCGAATTCCAGTTGTCCTCGGTACTGGTCGCCATCGCGGCGGCGCCCATCATGGCGGGAGCGGTGCGGGCGGGCTTGCCGTCCGGGGTGTACGCGCCGTCGATGGCGGTGTCCGACAGGTCGACGTAATGCAGGACCGAGTCGACGCCAGTGCTGCTCATCGGCGCCGCGGCGTCGAAAGCCCTGCGGCCCGCCTGATACTGGCGCTCACCGATCATCGCGCAGTTGGTGCGATTGTCCTCGGTGGGACCCGACGGGTGCATCTTCTTGATCCACAGGTTCGGCGTCATATCGCCGGCATTGGTCTGCGGGAACGCCGCCACGAACGAGGGCGGCCCATCCAGGTGCCGCACCCCCATCTCGTCATGCTCCCAGCGATAGCTGGCGTACCCCTTGTTGTCCTGCGAGATCAGCGTATTCCGGTCGGTCATCGAGGTCCCGTGCGTGGCGAACCAGGTGATCGCCCCGACGTCCTTGCCACCCTGCCGGAACTTCAACACCGTGAGCTGCGGGTCGATGGCATCCGGGAAGGCGGCCTTGTCCTCCGCCGGATTGTCCTCGAACGCCCCGCGCGACCGGTTCACGCTCGCGTCGTGCAGCTCCCCGCGCCCGAGCATGATCGCCCCCGGCGCCAGGTTCTCGTGCGCGTTGACGATCGCCTTGACGATCCCGTTCACCTCGGCATCATGCGAGTTCTGCTGAAACCCCATGGCCGCCAGCGAATACGCGTACTCCCGCGCGGTACCGCCGCAGGAGTTGTGATTGTGCGTGGCGTTGAGGTTGACGTTCCGCTCGGTATAGAGCCCCCCGAACCGCTGCTGCAACTGCTGCATCACCACGAGGTGCACCGACTGGAACAAGCAGGCATTGTCCGTGTTCACGAACGCAACCCGATCCCCCGTCGCCTGATCCACCACCACGTAGGCGCGCGCGTAACACCGCGACAGCAGCCCCGTAGTGATCTGATCAGCCTCCGAATACCCCATCATCCCCTGGCCCGCGGGCGCCCCGGTGATATCAGCGATACCCACGCCAACCAGATAACCGGCCCCAGCTTCCCGATGCTTGATGGGCTGCGCCCCAACAATATTCGCACCAAAAGCCACACTGGCCCCCACGCCACCAACAGCAGCGCCAGCCAACACAGCCCGCCGGGACAGACTCATCCGAACCCTCACTATCCGTCACCGCGCCACAGCGACCACGAGCCGCCACGCCAAAGAGTGAACCTGTTCCATTCCAGGTTTCCCGCAGACTAGTCGGTCACTTGACCAATTTCTAGCCATCCGTCCAGAATCGCGCCCGCCACACTAGCCGCGACGACCGCAACCGGCTTGTAGCACACGCCGATACCAGCAGGTCACTCCTGCTTTCTTCCGCACCCAGCAACCCGATGCGTCAGCGAGCCCGCTCGAAGAGTTTGTGCACCCGAAACGTCAGCGAGTTTCCCGATCCAGCTCGATCAGCCGCTGCCGAACCAACTCCGACCGGTCATCGACAATGAAGTGTCCGCACCCCGGCACCAACTCCAGCGTGTAGTCATCGGCCCGAGCCGTCTCCGCCGCGGCCATCGAATGGTGAATAGCCGCATCCTCCACCCCGAACACCGCCCGAATCGGCACGGTAGCCCGCCGCACCTCCGGATTCCGCGCCGCCGCCGGAATCTCCCGCAACAAGAACGTCCGATACGTCTCCATGGCAGTCCGAGCCACCACCGGATCCCGAAACCGCTCCGAGAACACCCGAACCGTCTCCCGATCCATTCCACTGAAGTTCCCCAGCACCCACTCCAAGTACCGAGTCCGCCGCAACACCGGCACCCCCACCGTCGCCATCAACGGCTGATAGGCCAACAACCGCCAAGCATGCCGAGCCACCACACTTTTCGGCACCCACGGATGCACCATGTTGAACACCAGATACCCCCGGAACCGCTCAGGCTCCCGCAACACCATCCGATACCCGATCCACCCACCCCAGTCATGCCCCACCAACAGCACATCCTTCTGCAGCCCCATCACATCCATCAAAGCAAGCAGATCCGAGACCACATCCTCTTTAGCCCACCGATGCGGCGCGGCACCCGACCACCCGTACCCCGGCAGATCCGGTGCGATGATCCGCAACCCCTCCGGCGGATTCGCCAGCAGATCCCGATACACATAGTGGTGCTGCGGCCACCCATGCAGGACCACCACCGGCCGCCCCTCCCCCGCCTCGGTCACATGGAAGCGCACACCCCGAGCCTCGACAAAGCTCCGACGAACATCCGGGATGACGGGTGGTTGATCAGCAGCCATAAGCCACGCTAACCCAGGACGCGGGCCCAGAACACGGCCGCCGCCAGAGGATCTGCAGCGCTTATCCACATCCCGGCCGCTATCCACACCTGCGAAGAATCCCGAGCTACGCGCCTGATCGTCGCTATGGGACCCTGCCACCCTCAGAGCATGATCGTGACCCGGGCGGAGCTGTCAGCCAACGGCATCCCCAAAACCACCATCGACAACAGGTGCCGTCGCGGCACCTACACCCGCCTACTCCCAGGCGTATACAGCACAGACACTCCGGACTCCATCGCCCACTGCCGTGCCATCGTCGCCTGGCTCCCCCAAGCCCTACTGAGCCACCGGACTGCGGCGTGGCTGCAAGGCCTGCTCCCCACCACCCCCGCTCTCTTCGAAGCAACCGTCCCGAAGCACCTCTACCGCAAAACCCCGCCCTGGCTCCGCCTCTACCGCCGCGACCTCCCCGCCGGCTGGTGCACGGAAACCCAAGACCTCCCCACCACCCACCCCGCCCTCACCCTCTTCGACTGCCTGACAGTCCTCCCCCGCCCTGTCGCGGAGGCCATGCTCGACGAACACCTCGGCCGCACGGTAAACCCCCACGACGCACTCCGCCTCTCCCACTCCGCTATCCCCGGTCGGACCACATTCCGCCGCCACCTCCGCGAAGCAGCAACCCGAGCAGCCTCAGACCCTGAACGCCTCTTCACCCGAGCTCTGAAGCAACGCGGCCTCACCCTGCTCGCGAACCACCCAGTGGGCCAATACATCTGCGACCTGGTAGACGACCGCTCCCACACCATCATCGAAATCGACGGCCGCGAATTCCACAGCGCACCTGCGGTATTCCGCCAAGACCGCCGCCGCCAGAACCACCTACTGCTCGCAGGTTGGCTCGTCCTCCGCTACGCAGCATCCGACGTCTACAGCTCCATGGACAGGTGCGCCGACGAGGCTGCAGCAGTCATCAAACGCCGACGCCGACGCTACCGCGCCAACTGAATGGGCCTATCCGTGCACAATTCGCGCCGAAGTGGCAATTTCTGCCATCGTCACGCGATCTGTGCACGAATAGGCCCATGTACGCCCCAGCCCAGCCAACCTATGCCCGATCGAACCGCCCACGAAGGATGCCGGCAGTGAGGGCATCCCATTCCTCCGGCGCGAAGACAAGGACCGGACCGACCGCGTCCTTCGAATCGCGGACTCCGACATGGGCGTCCGGGAGGAAAGCAACCTCGACACAGTCCGCCTTGTCCCCGCTGTAGCTGCTCTTGAACCACGCCGCCGCGGATAGGTCGTCAGTCACCCTGAAACTCCTTCGCTACCTGCCGCAGCAGGCCCCGACTGACCGTCTCGTCCAACGCCGCCCGCTGAAGGCTGTCGAGAACCCGATAGTACCGCCGCACATCACCCTCCTTCTCGAGATACATACACCCGATGAAGCTCTCGAGATACACCACCGGCGGCCACACCCGCTCACCGCGAACGTCATCATCAAATTCCAGAATCGCGAACTGCCCCACCGGATCTCCGAGTGGCGCTCCCACGTCGAACGGAAGCACACGAACAGAGATGTTGGGAACCTTCCCCACCTCTGCAAGCCGCCGCAACTGAGCTGCCATCACCGCTTCCCCACCGACCTTGCACCTCAACGCCGCCTCATGAAGCACAACATCCAGCACAAGCGGCCGATACTTCCGAAACACCCTGGCTTGTCGTCTCATCCGCAAGTCGGCTCGCCGCTGATGGTCCAGTGGCGACTCGTCGGGCTTGACTGCGCAGATGAGGGCGCGGGCATACTCGGGAGTCTGCAACAACCCCGGTACCAGCGCCGGCTGATACGTGATCAACCGTCGTGCCGCAGTCTCGAGTCCGACATACACATCAAAGTTCGCCGGTATCACGCTGTCGTACTCATGCCACCAACTCTTCTCCCCAGCTTGTTGCAGCAAACCGACCATCGCGTCCGCCGCGTCACCCGCCATCTCCAGAACCTCGCAAATCGCCTGCAGGTCCCGAACTTTCAGCCGAGTAGGTATGCCGCTTTCGAGCCGCTGCATCACCGAAGTACTCACATCCGCAGCCTTGGCCACTCGATCCTGCGACATCCCCAACGCGCTTCGCGCCTCCCGCAGATACCGCCCCAACTGTCTCCTGGGCAGGGTCGAGCCAGTCTCCGTCATGACCAATCCCCTCATCGGCGAGCACCCGAACTGGGTGAACCGAACCCCCAAACCGACCGCAGCCCTGGGCGTTCGAGAACACCCCACTGATTTACCCAGAACAGGTTAACCACTCCCCGCGTCTACTGATGCAATTTCTACATAACCGCACCACACCGAAGGAGCCCACGATGTTCGACAACCTGACCATCGGCGCCTGGGTCATCACCACCGCCGACTGCCCAGTCCGCTTCATCCCCAACCCCCAGGACCACCGAGTCACCCTCATCCTCGGCGACACCCACCGAGAGTTCGAAATCTGCCTCGACACAACAACTCTCGCAGCCATCCTCGAGCACGCCCGTGAGGCCTTGGCCGGCATCACCGGGAGCCCACAAATACTGCGTTGAAACGTATGCGTTGAAGATCAACTTTTGGTCCTCGGTCCATGACAGACTTCCACTATGGAAAGGGATGCCGAGGCCATCCTCCGCGAGGAGATCTTCCAGCATCTGGAAGAACTGGTCGGAGACACCGGAGTCGTTACCCGTGAACAACTGTGGGACTTCACGCTCAACGGCCAGACCCACCGCCTCATCGACCGCACGCGGCATCCGCAACCCCAAAGACATGCTGGCGACCCTGTCGATCCTGTCCGACCCCAAAGGCAAGTACGCGGACGAGGAACTGCACGATTCCCTGTTCGCCTACGCCTACCGCGAAGGCAGCATCGAGGGCGACAACAAGAAGCTCCGCGCCGCCCTCACCCACAAACTGCCGCTCCTCCTACTGCGCAAGATCGCCGACGGCGTCTTCGTCCCGGTACCACGCGTCTACGTCGTCGCAGACGACCAACCGAACCGCCAGTTCCTCATCGCCTTGGACGATGACCTCCGCATGGTCAGCGATCCCCTGAAACTCCAGCCTCTGGAACGCCAGTACGCCGAGCGGGTCACCAAACAGCGTCTACACCAACCAGAGTTCCGCGGCCGCGTCCTACGCGCCTACGAATGCCGCTGTGCCGTCTGCCATCTCAAGCACGCCAAGCTCCTCGACGCCGCCCACATCATCGCCGACGGCGAACCGAACGGCACTCCGACTGTCGACAACGGTCTAAGTCTGTGCAAGATCCACCATGCGGCGTACGACGAGAACTTTCTCGGAATTACGCCCGACTTCGAGGTCCGCATCAACCAAGCTTTGCTGGATGAGATCGACGGGCCGATGCTACGTCATGGCATACAAGAGATGCACGGCCGCCGACTCTTCGTACCCGCGAAGGACAGGGAGAAACCTGGCGCTGACCGTTTGGCCGTGCGCTTCGCCGAATTCCAGGCCGCTAGCTGATCAGTACATCAGCAGCGTTGAGATTGGGGTGCTACCAGCTGCAGTGCTGCGACGATCGCGTCCATCGGCAAATGGGCAGAGATCGCAACAGCTGGGAAAGGTCGACCACCGCCCCGTCGTGCGGGGCGTAGCGCACGCCAGCCGTTCTCCATCTCGAATAAGGCAGTGACAGCGATGTCGGCCATAGCGACCTTCATCATCGTCGGTTCCTTCCTGGCCCTGACGAGCGCGACCGTTATCGGCCTGACGTGCTGGCGGCCGGTCCCGGACGCGGGACTGACGGTCGCGGCTATTCAGGAACGCCTCGAACGCAAAAGACTCAGGCAGAAGCCGGATCCCGACGTGTGGCCGGTCGGCTGGACACACGTGGTTCCAGAGACGTCGATGTCGCTGACCGAGGCGCAGCGGCTTCAATATGACTGCCCGAATCTGACGCATCACCTATTCGCAGTGGACGCTGACGCGCGGCATACTGGACGTGTGGCATACGGCCGGAGATCCGGCGAACGATCCAAACATGCTCCGGGAGAACGCGTTAGATGCTCGACACCGCCTCTGAAACACGGGCATGGCTCGTCCTTGTCAAATCGGACTATCGTCGCCTGAGCAGTGGCGTTCTCTACAGTGACGTGGCATCGTCGCACTACAGTTGGGACTCCCGCGTCCCCAATTTCCGGCAGGTCCGCCCTGGTGACGTCATCGCGGTATGGGATGAGGAAGAGTTACTAGGGGCCTCGGTTATCGAGTCAATCGATAAGGGGATCGGAAGGCGTCCAATCGCGCGGTGCCGCGACTGCCGCCGAACCAACATCGAACGACGAACGACGATGAAACCGACGTTCCGCTGTTACGACTGCAAGGCCCTTTTCGACGAACCTGAACTGCAGGACGCCGAGGTCACGACGTACCGCTCGAATCACAGTCAGGGGTGGGTGGACCTCGCTGGCACATTACAAGCCGCCGAACTCCGTAGCTTGTGCATCCGTCCCAAGTCCCAGAACAGTATTCGCGAACTTCGCTGGACTGAGTTCGCGGCAGCTGTGCGGGTCGCCGCGAGCGGCGATCCGTTGCTGATGGTCGACAGAACCGCCGCACAGGTCCGAGGCGGTCACGATATCCGGCCGGTCCGTGTTCGGCTGGGGCAAGCAGGCTTCCGCGCGGAACTTCTGCGGCGATATGGAGCGAGCTGCGCGTTCTCAGGTCCTCTGCCGGCACCGGCGCTGGAGGCGTGCCACCTCTACAGCTACGCCGAGGTTGGCCGGCATGATCCACATGGTGGGATTCTGCTCCGCCGCGACCTCCATAGCCTCTTCGACCATGGACTCATTGCGGTCGACGATTCCGACACCATTGATGTCGCGCCCGAAATACGGTCCTACCCACTATATGCCGACCTTCACGAACGCCAGTTCGGCATCACACCGTCTCCCAAGCAGCGAAACTGGCTTTCAATGCACTGGTACGAATTCCGATCAGCCTGACGCCGCGCGGGATGGCTCGAGACCGACAACGACACCCCTGCCTGCGAGTCGTCAACTCTCGCCACAACTAATCGATCGTGATGACATGGATCAATCCATGTCATGAGGGACGTCGACAATGACCGCATTCGACGAGTCGATGGTCCGGAACCGGATGACTCGGTCGTCCGCCGCACGAGCGGCGGCGGGCGCGACGAAGCCGAAGCCGATCACGACCTTGCCAGGGTCGATGTGGCCGTCCGGAGTGATGTCCGAGCTGAAAGTCGGCTCGACGACCGGATAGAGCATGAGGGCGCCGCGATGTGGACCTGCCAGGGCTTCCGTGTTGGGGTCACCGGAATCAGGGAGGCCGCCGGCGATTCTCATCGCAATGCTGCGGTGCCGGCTGGTACTGATCGCGCCGAAGAGGGGGTCTCGTCGGCGGGCTCGTTCCCAGCGGGTGAAGCGTCGACCGGCGTCGCCGAGGATGATTTCCTTGGTGGCGCCTCGCATTGTTTGGGGGACCAGGACGACCCACTCGTCGACCGCGGAGCCCCGGGTGATCTCAGTCAGGTATTCGATATGGGGATCGAAGATGCCTGGGGTGAGCCAACGCAACCCACGGACGATGGAGAGGAACTCGTCGGGGCCGAGGCTGCCGGTCAAGGCGGTGACGCGATGGACGACGTCCTTCTCCGCGAAGTTGTAGGCGTAATCGGTTGTCTCGGTGGATAGTCGGCCGAACACCGGCGACCACAAGCCGGTGTTATGTCGCAAATCAGCTGAAGCTGAGCGGCTCGGGTATCCGAAGGGCTCGCGCCACATACCAGGCGAGCGGATTTCGACCAACTGGGCATTGTACATCTTGTTCGCGCTGGTCGGCCTCAGCCACGGCAGATGCTGTGAGACCAGCGGCGGAACCTGTGCCGGGGTCACCTGGGGTTCGCCGTCGATCAGGACCGAGTACTGCCGGAGTTCCTCGCGGAACTTCTCCTCGTCCAGGCAGATCGCCTCGAACGCCTGGTACAGGTCAACCTCCTTGCCCCCCAATGCCTGCTGGCGGCTGATGTAGAGGCGGACCAGGTCGCGGTAGCCTCGGCGGAAGCCAAACCAGCGGCCCATTTGCATCATGGTGGATGCGTTGTTGGTGGCGCGGCGGAAATAGGAGACCGTCAGGCCCTCGACGGTGAAGCCGCGGGAGAGCTTCTGGCCGCCGATGAGGATCTTCCAGATGGGGCGTTTGTCGAAGTCCGCTGCGCCGGTTTCCAATTCCTTGTCGCTGTTGATCACCATGATGGGGCGGTCGTCGCCGCCGATGCGTTGGAAGGCCGCGCCGACGTACCGTTGCAGATCGTCGTAGGAGGCGGGGTCGGCGTAGCCTTCGGCGCGGGCCGCGGAAACGGGGGCGACGTCAGTGTCGAAGATCCGGCGCAGTCGGTCATGGCCGGCGGGGCCGGTATAGCCGGAGTTCCACCACATCTGAGTGATTCGGCCCGAGAGTTCGCGGTGGTCCTCGGTCAGGCGGGATTCGTTGATCAGCATCGTGTGATGCTTGTAGGTGGGGCCTTTCGGGTCGTTGTCCTCACGGTAGATCTTCACCGCGGCGGTCAGGACGAACATGTCGAGCGCGCGCTGCAATTCGTCAGTGTCGTCATCCCCGTCGGCGGTCGTGATGGCACGGACATGCGCCTTCTCGTTCGAATTCGCGAAATCGCGTTCATCGAGCGGGATCTCGGAGTCGATGTCGTGAAAGTCGCTGACGCCCATATAGCCTTGCGGACGGGGCAGGGAGATGAGGAAATCCTTGGGGAAGATGTCCTCGGCGTCGGACGGGTCGACGAAAACATTCGCGAACGGGGTGGCGGTGTAGCCGACGTACTGGGCGCGGGGCAGCAGGTGCAGCAGCTCGGAGATCTTCAGGTTGATCGCCGTGCGCTCCGCGTTGGGTTTGACCATATTGGTCGTGTTCAGCGACGCCTCATCAGATTCGTCGTCGATAATGAGCACCGGGATCTCCCGCAGGTCAGTCTTGATCCGGTTCAGATCCTTGACCAGCTTGCCGAGCACCGTCTTGTTCTTCTTCACCACCATCAGACGCGCGTTCGAGTGGTGCAGGTTGCGCTGGTCGTACAGCGGCAAGCTCGGTTCGCGCTTCTCGAACTCGAGCGCCATGATGCCTTGGAGCAGACTCTTGTAGTCGTCGTCGCGGGTGGTCATGCGGACGATGTCGAACGCCCCCAGCAGGGAGGGCATCGCGCCGAACGAGACGAAGTTGCCCTTGCTCCAGTCCGGGTCGTCGGCGTAGTCGGATTCGTATTCGTTCGCGCCGCGCAGAATGTTCTCCCGGCCGATGAGTTCCATGTCGAGGCGGCGCTGGGTCTGGGCGCGGAGCATGTTCAGGGTGCCGCCAAGCACGATGATCAGCCGGTACCCGGCGTCGACCGCTTTGGCGATGACACCGGTAAAGTTCGCCGTCTTGCCCGACTGCACGTAGCCGACCACCAAGCCCTTGGCCTGGTACGCGGCATCCGCCGCGGGGTCGGCGAGGCGCTCAACCACGCGGTCGGTGGCGTCGTCGAGGCCGTCCACCGCGTGTGCGGGCCAGCCCTTGTTCTCCAACAACTTTCGATACGCCGGCCAGTAGAAGGATCGGCCGACCTCCCGTGGTGGGGTGTACCAGGGCGTGAACTTGTCGCTGATCACCACGGGCCCGGCGGCGTCGTACACCGGGACGAACGAATCCAGCAGCGCACTGGTCTCCGGCCGGATCCCGAGCAGACGGTAGACCTCGCTGCGGCGTCGCGCGGTACGCGGCTCCTCCTGCGACCACTCGACGACAGACTTGAAGTCCCAGTGGGTCAGCTGCTTTCGCCACAGTTCCACGAGCTGATCGGTGGCGGTCGAGGACAGCAGCGCCGCGTGGAAGTCCGCCTCGGACGCGAACGGCCGCAGCTCGGGCAGGTCTTCGGCATGGTAGGCGAGGGCCCGTTCCAGCGGCCGGGGGCGAGTGCCGATGGCGTCGAGCACATCTCGGTGCAGCTTCAGACGTGCGGTATCCGGGTTCACGATGATTCGTTCCTAGAGGCTCAGGGCAGGCGCAGCGATACGGGATCGACGGGCGGGTCGGCGGCGGGCGGCAGTCCGGCGAAGTCGATGTCGTACCGCACCGCTGAGATTCGGGCATGAGCATCGGAGTCGAGGTGCTCCACGGAGATCCGCGGCACGTCGGCCGCGGCGACGATCAAGGGCTCGTTCCGCAGGATCCACCGATCCTCGTCCCCACTCTCACGGTCGACCTTCGAGGCCGCGAGCGCCTGCTCGAAACGCGACTGCACCGACGCGTTCTCAGTGCTCGCCGACTGTGTGAGCGCCTCGACCGCCTCCCCCAATGTCCGCCCGCCCGGTCCCCCACGGGTCAGCTGAACCGACACCACCCACAATGACTGTCCGACCGCGGGTGTCAACTGATCCAGCCCGTTGATCGTGTGCCGACGCGCCTCGGCGGCAGTCGTCTTGACCTCGATACCCACGGCGCCGAGAACGAAATCGTGCTCCTCGTCGAAAGGACCGCCCCAGGCGCGCAGCGCCTCGTCCCAGCCATGGGTGCCCACCAACGAGCGCAACACGGTGAGCTCACCGAGCAGCCCGATGCTGCGTTGCCGATTCGCCAGACGACCACGATCGAGCAACGCCGACCAGGATTGAATGGTCTCGCCGAACGCAGTCGACAAAGTGTGGTGGTCCCGCAGCAGCCGATCGGCGATCGCGGCGATCAGGTCATGGAAATCCCGCATGAGTTCAGGTCGCGTAGTGCGGATCCGGGCCATCGTCGTGCCGTGATGGGAGACCCGATCGACGACGACCGCCGGCAACGGCGACCGCGGCAGGGCGGCGCGATTGACCAGTTCGACGAACAGGACCACGCCGTCGCCGTTGATCTCGTAGACGACCAGCGGGCTAGAGCCCGGCGACGACAGAACGATACTCGCAGCCTCGCCTCTACTTAAGTAGTAGTCGACGTCCGACCAGGACAGCACCAGGGATAGGCCGTCATCCATCGTTGCTCATCCGTTTCTCTTCGGCGGTCGCCGCCGTGAACAGGATCGACTGCCAGAGCTGCAGGTTGTCCTTCTCACGGCTGCCGCTGTACTCCTTCTCGAACACGTTGTGCATCAAGAGGAACAACAAAGACTTGATCATCGGCGCATCGTTCATCCCGCCGCGGCGGCCACCCAACAGCGCGTTTCGAAAGCGCTTGTTCAGGTATATCGTTCGGCCTTCACGATCCAGGTCGAAGAAGACATCACCCTCGAGTGCGGCCCAGCGGAAGTCGATCGGCTCCTCGCCCGGGAGAATCGGCAGCTCGTCCTCGATGACCTCACGAACCGTCGGATCTACCCCTCGCCCAGGCGGAATGACCGGTTTCCGAGTCGCGCCGGATCGTTTCCGTGATTCCCGATAGGTCGCCTCCGCGTCCGCGACGAACTGCGTGAACGGCATACCCTGTTCGTCGACGGCGCTCTCGAGTTCGGACAGGAGCTGAGGCGCGACGTCGACGCCGTCCTTCTTGACCGTCAAGCGGATGAGGTTGTCGAGACCGTCCGGGATGTCGATCGCGACACGCGCCGGGGACAGGTGCTGCTCCGGCTGCCGGAAGTTGTTCCAGCCACCGGCCTGCACGAGACGATCGTGGCGGTAGAAGAAGAAACCCTGGCGGTTCATCAGCGAGCCGATGGCCCGGTACTCGTCGAGGGAGGACTTCGGAGGCCAGATGTGCGCGGTGAACTGCACCGACGACCCCTCCCCCGCTGTCTCGGTGAAGGTGCGCGGGTAGCCGGGGCGTCCGGAAACGGGATAGCCGAACGGATTGAGCGGCAGGACACCGAAGTCCATGTAGACAGTGCCCGTGTCGATGTCCTCTACCGCCACGGTGATGTTGAAGTCGTCGCGCTCCAGGAAGCGGTGCAGCTGGAGTCCCAGGTGCATGCCGAGCTTGTTGATCGTGCGCTGCAGGTAGCGGTCGGTCTGGCCACCCGAGCCGTTCTGTGGGAAGTTCTTGACGCCATCCCATCGGATCACCGTGCCCTGCCACGTGATCGGCCGGTCGGCGTAGCGGTCGATCAGGGACTGCGCGTACATCGGCTCGACGATGTCGCACTGGAATCCGTTGAGCGCGTGCTCCATTGCCCACCGACGCCCGACCGGCCGCGAGGTCCGGGTGCGACTGACCACCGTGACGGCCGCGGCGTGGCTCAAGGAGGCGGACTTCAGACCGGTGCCGAACATACCCAGCGCTTTGCTGCCGTAGTTCCGGCGACCGCCTACGGTCATCGCGACATCGAGCTCGTCCTCGGTCATTCCGCAGCCGTCGTCGATGACGAGCAGGCTCACCAAACGGTCTCCCGACCGCAGGAAATGGATGACGACATCCTTGGCGCCGGCATCGATCGAGTTGTCGACGAGGTCGGCGATCGCGGCCTCGAAGCCGTAGCCCTGGCTACTCAGAGCCTCCATGTAGCGCGAATCCGGCGGAAGATGCTTGGTCCCCGTTGTGGGGACGTCGAACATCCACTCTTCCACCATGGTCACCCCTGCTCGAGAACGCCGACAAGAACGAGAACTCTAGCGAGGAATTCGCCCTGAACCCGGGGGCGTTACGAATTGTCAGGAGGACGGCAGATTCAGTGACCGATTCCGCCGGCGAGCGCGCGCAGGGATCGTACCGCCAGGTCTGCTGGGGATCCTGGTCCGGTCGCCGGGGCGTTGTCGGATGCCCACTGCTCCACCGCGATTCGGATCGCGCCCGCCGAGGCTGCCGCGAGGAGGCGGAGCTGCAAGGGATCTGCTGCCGGGCCGCCCAAGCCGGTGAGGACTCGGAGTAGGTCGCGTTCGGCTTCCATGTTGATACGGTGCCAGACGGTGCGGAGGGCGGGGTCGTCGTCCATGGCGTGGATGAGGCCTCGAGTGGTTTCGAGGTCTTCGGGGGCGCCCTCGAAGGTGAGGGAGGATTCGACGGCCTCTTCCAGTTCGGCCAGTGTCGGGAGGCGGCGGGGGCCGGCGGCTACCGCTTCGAGCCAGCGTTGGGCTCCGGTGGCCAGGAGGGGTTCTACCGCTTCCTCCTTCGTCCGCGCGTAGCGGTAGAAGGTGCGCAATGCCACGCCCGATTCGGAGGCGATTTGTTCCGCCGTCACCTCGGAGGTGCCGTGTTCCGCGAACAACCGGGCTGCGGTTCGGGCTATGTCCATGCGGGTTTCTTGTTTGCGGCGTTCGGCGAGGGTGGGGCGGACTATGGGGTGGGCGGACATTTTCACCTCCTTTTGGGTGGTCGGTTGGGTCAATCCTAGTCGACGGGATGCCACTGTGGCATGACGTGCCATGCAGGCGTAGCGTGTCACGTGGAGGCTGGAACATAGCTAAGGAGAGTCGCAATGGAGCGTTTTGACGGGCGTCGAGTAGTGATCACCGGGGCCGGGTCGGGGATTGGGCGGGCTACCGTGCACCGGATCCTGGCCGAGGGTGGGCAGGTTGTGGGGGCTGACGTCAATGAGGCGGGGCTGGCTGAGACTGCCAAGCAGGCTGCGGAGAACGGGAATGGGGATCGGCTTACGACCCTGACCGTGGATATCTCCGATGAGGCGTCGGTGAAGGCCGGGGTTGCCGCGGCTACCGAGGCGCTCGGCGGGGTCGACGCGCTGATCAATGCGGCGGGGATTCTGCGGTCGGCGCATACGCATGAGCAGCCGGTCGAGGATTTCAACAAGATTATTGCGATCAATCTGACGGGTACCTTCTTGATGATCAAGGAGTCGCTGCCGCAGCTACTGGCTTCGGATAAGGGTGTGATCGTCAACTTCACCTCTACGTCCGCCTTCTTCGCGCACCCGTACATGTCCGCGTATGCGGCGTCCAAGGGCGGGATCATGTCCATGACCCACGCGCTGGCCGCCGAGTACTCGAAGCAGGGTCTGCGCGTGGTCGCCGTTGCGCCGGGGTCGATTTCGAGCGATATGACCAGCGGCCGGGGTCCGGGTCTGCCCGCGGACGCCGATCTGAGCCTGTTCATGAAGCTGGCGCCCGGCATCGGCCAGGGCTTCGCTTCGCCCGACACCGTGGCCGGTGTCGTGGCCATGCTGGCGTCGGATGACGGTGCGTTCATCACCGGTACCGAGATCCGGATCGACGGCGGCACGCACTACTGATCCACTGCCACAGTCGAATTGCGAACGGCCCCGCGGGAGGAATCCTGCGGGGCCATTGCCGTGCAATGAGTTTCAGGGTGTCTCGGGGTGAATGTCATACAGAAGGACCATTCGGCCCTGAATTCACAGGAAAAGCGTTCCCCGCGCGGAGGCTACTGGGGCATTGTGCAGACCATGAAGCAGACATTTCTACGCCGCACGGCGGCCCGCGTGGCCGTCGCCGGTGCTATCGCTGTGATTCCCCTTGCGGCGGTGACCATTCCGGCGAGCGCCGAGGTGCCCGTCGACAACGCGCCCGCCGACGTCGCCTGGCCGCACCAGCAGAACAACCCCTGGTGGGACCGGGACCGCGGGCACGACCGCGACCGGGATCGGGACGCCGGGTGGCGCGATCGCGATCGCGACGACTGGAACCGCCCCCACCGCCACGACAACGACTGCTGGTGGCGGCACCTGCTGCCGGGCAGCTTCGGCAGCTGGTAACCACGCTCGCGCGGCCCTCCTT
>NZ_JBHWHH010000107.1:0-25673 GCF_042732555.1 Nocardia sp. NPDC059764 | reverse complement strand
TGGCGGCGCGCAGGCGTCAGAGTTACCGCCGGGCCTTGGCGGCGCGGAGGCGTCAGAGTTACCGCCGGGCCTTGGCGGCGCGGAGGCGTCAGAGTGAGCGGGCAATGAGATCCTTCATCACCTCGTTGGCTCCCGCGAGGATTCGCAGGACCCGAGCGCCGGTGTACAACTGCGAGATCGGGTATTCGGTCATGTATCCGTAGCCGCCGAAGAACTGCAGGCAGCGATCCACCACATTACCGAGTTGATCGGTCAACCAGTATTTCGACATGGCCGCGGTGGGGATATCGAGCTCCCCGCGCAGGTGCTTGCTGATGCAGTCGTCGAGGAACACGCGTCCAACCTTGGCGATCGTCGCGCACTCGGCCAGTTCGAACCGGGTGTTCTGCATGGCGAACAACGGCTTGCCGAACGCCTCGCGGCCCTTGGTGTAGTCGACGGTCAGCTGCACGGCCTTCTCGGTCATGGCGACCGCGAGGATGGCGGTGACCAGACGTTCCTGGGCCAGCATCTGCATCATCTGATAGAAGCCCTGGCCCTCGGCCTGCCCGAGCAGGTTCGACGCGGGCACCCGCAGGCCGTCGAAGAACAGCTCGGCGGTGTCCTGGGCCTTGCCGCCGATCTTGGACAGGATGCGGCCGCGCTTGAAGCCGGGGGTCTCGTCGGAGACCTCGGCGAAGATCAGCGAGACGCCGGCCGCGCCCTGGGTGGGGTCGGTCTTGCAGGCGATGATGATGCCGTCGCACAGCCAGCCGTTGGAGATGAAGATCTTCGAGCCGGTGATGACGTACTCGTCGCCCTCGCGCACCGCGCGGGTCTTGATGTTCTGCAGATCCGACCCGGTACCCGGTTCGGTCATGCCGATGGAGAGCACCATCTCGCCGCTGGCCGCCCGGGGCAGCACGCGCTGTTTGAGTTCCTCGGAACCGAATTCGTGGATGTAGGGCGCGATGATCGAGGAGTGCACCGACATGCCCAGGGAGCCGTCCCCGGCGTGGGTCTGGGCTTCGATGATGGCCGCCTCGTGGGCGAAAGTGCCGCCGCCACCGCCGTATTCGGCAGGGATGGCCGCGCACAGCAGGCCCAGTTCGCCGGCCCGATTGTAGAGAGCCCGGTCGGGGTGACCCTGTTCGATGAACCTCTCGGTGTGCGGGATCACCTCCTTCTCGAAGAAGGTGGTCGCCAGAGTCCGTACCGCCTCGACCTCGTCGTCGCTCCATGCGGGGCGTGCCATCGCAGAGTCCTTCGTTTGCCTGGGTGAGGCGTGAGAGCGCCTCGCCCCTCAGCGTGCACGGCTATTGGCGCTGTGTCAACAACTGTCAACAATCGGACGCGCGAGACTGATTCACCTCGGCGAACGTCGTGAAGATCGGCACGTCCGGATCCGCGGCGATCCCCTGCCGCCGCAGGAAGCATCGATCAAGTTCGCGGAGTGTGTTGATTTGTTTCCGTGACCTGCCCGATTGCCCCGGCAGGGTTGGCCCGCAACCGCAGTTTCGGGTCTTCCCGTGGCGATACCACCGCCCGGCGAACCGGGTCTTACACGGTTTCCAGCGGGCATCTTTACCGTCCCGACGGAACTCGCCGAGGACACCAACGCCGCCGAATTGCGGGCAGCGTTCACCCACCACGCCCGGCCCCAGGTCACGGCCGGGCGACCGTCACACCCGGCGCTCTGGGAGAATGGCTCGGTCCACCGCCCCGCACACGAAGGATCACCGCAGCTCCGATGGCCGAGCAGACCCCCCAGACCGACGCCCCGGCCATCGACCCCGCCGACCTGGCCACCTGCCTGCGCGTCCTCGAACAAGCCGGACAGCTCGACAAGGACCACCCGGACTCCGTCGCCGTGCAGCGCGCCGTCGGGCACATGTTCAAGAAGTTCAAGCGCAACAAGCGCATCGCCACCCGCGACGCCATCGCCGCCGCCGACAAGGAAGTCGTGGCCGCCACCGCCACCGGCTCACCCAACCGCATCGACGACGAAACCGCCGGGATCCCGATCAGCTCCGCCACCGAAGGCGGGAGCGCCGGAACCCTGCTGCGGGCACGGCCCTGCTACATATGCAAACAGCGCTATACCCGCGTGGACGCCTTCTACCACCAGCTCTGCCCGGACTGCGCCGCCAAGAGCCACGCCAAGCGTGACGCCGGCACCGACCTCAGCGGCAAGCGCGCCCTGCTCACCGGCGGCCGCGCCAAGATCGGCATGTACATCGCGCTGCGCCTGCTGCGCGACGGCGCCCACACCACCATCACCACTCGCTTCCCCAACGACGCGATCCGCCGCTTCGCCGCCCAGCCCGACAGCGCCGACTGGCTGCACCGGCTCCGCATCATCGGCATCGACCTGCGCGACCCCGCCCAGGTCGTCGCCCTCGCCGACGACGTCGCCGCCCAGGGCCCGCTCGACATCCTCATCAACAATGCCGCGCAGACCGTGCGCCGCTCGGTCGGCGCCTACAGCGCCCTCGTCGAAGCCGAGAACGGGCCGCTGCCAGCCGGCGAACTGCCCGACGTGATCAGCTTCGGCAAGACCATGCAAGCCCACCCCACGGCGCTGACCGCCAGCCTCACCCCCAACCTCACCGCCGCCGACATCACCGACCTCGCCCTGATCGCGGGATCGGCTACCCCCGAACGCATTTCGCAGGGCGTCGCCATCGACGCGGGCGGCCTGGTGCCCGACCTCGCCCACACCAACAGCTGGGTGCAGAACGTCGGCGAGGTCGACGCCACCGAACTGCTCGAGGTGCAGCTGTGCAACTCGGTCGCGCCGTTCATCCTCATCTCCCGACTACGCCCGGCCATGGCCGCCGCCCCCGCCCGCCGCAAGTACGTCGTCAACGTCTCCGCCATGGAAGGCGTCTTCGCCCGCGGCTACAAGGGCGCGGGCCACCCGCACACCAATATGGCCAAGGCCGCGCTGAACATGCTGACCCGCACCAGCGCCCGCGAGATGTTCGAGTCCGACAAGATCCTCATGACCGCCGTCGACACCGGCTGGATCACCGACGAGCGACCGCACTACACCAAGATCCGGCTCGCCGAGGAAGGCTTCCACGCACCCCTCGACCTGGTCGACGGCGCGGCCCGTGTGTACGACCCGATCGTCCGCGGCGAAGCCGGTGACGATCTGTACGGCTGCTTCCTCAAGGACTACGAACCCTCCAACTGGTAGCCGATCCCCCACCGAACCGGCCCCCTCTCCTCTTGGCTGATTTTTAGAAGGTGAGGGGGCCGTAACCGGACTCTTTTTAATAGGGTGAGAACTCATGTTTAGATGCGCATATTTCCGTATTCACATGGTTGATCTCCCCGGGGATCCGAATGGCTCCTGCAGGCCCTGCTTCCCTCTTCGCTCCCGAAGTGCTTGCAGCACTGGACCTGAACTCCCCTACTGAGCGAATCCATCGCCCCAGCGCACCCGCACTCCCCCTACCGCGCACCTATCCTGAGGTCATGGTCTACCGGCTGCTGGCCGATGCGACCGCGGTCGTGCACTTCGCGTTCGTGGCCTATGTCGTGGTGGGCGGGTTCATCGCCTGGCGCTGGCCGCGCACGATCTGGCTGCACCTGCTCGCCTTCGGGTGGGGGTTCGGCACCGTGCTGTTCAAGGTCGAGTGTCCGCTGACGAATCTGGAGAACTGGGCGCGCCATCGGGCGGGCGAGGCGGGGTTGCCGCCGAGCGGATTCATCGACCACTACATCACCGGTGTGCTCTACCCGCGCAGCGCGTTGACCGAGGTCCGGCTGCTGGTCGTGGTGTGTGTCGTCGTCTCCTGGGTGGGCCTCTACCTGCTGTCGCGGCGGCGGGCCGTCGCCTCACGGCCTTGATCGCGCGGATCGTGTCGTCGCCGGCCCGCGCGATCAAGGCCCGAAGTCGTCTATCCCGCGTGGGCGTCAACCAGTTCGGTGACGGTGGCCCAGGCGTCGAGATCGTCGAGGCGTGCGGCGAGTGCGCTGCGCATGCTGTCGGATCCCGCGACGCCGAGGGCGAGGCGGCGAGGCGGATTGTCACTGGCAACGGCGGTTCGGATGCCCGCCGCTACGCGCTCGACAGCGGAGAAGGCCTCGGCGGGCAGAGCCCCGATCGCCTGTTGCAGGGTGCGGACCGTCTGGTCGTAATCGGCGTGGGTTGCCGTCGCCGCGGCGAGGTTGGACAGGAACGGTGTCGCGACCAGGCCGGGTTGGACGAGAGTGACGTGGACGTCGAGTGGCGCCAGTTCGGCGGCGAGCGCGTCGGAGAGCCCTTCGACGGCGTACTTGGTCGCGGCGAGCAGCCCGACGCCGGGATCGGCGGTCTGACCGTAATAGGACGAGCCTTGCAGAATGTGCCCCGATCTCTGATTCCGGAGCACCGGCAGCGTGGCGCGGAGGACGTTGAGGACACCGAAGACGTTGGTGTCGAAGATCGCCCGCGCTTGTGCGTCGGAGGCTTCCTCGACCGCCCCGAAGAGCCCGTAGCCGGCGAGGTTGGCGACGACATCGATGCGGCCGAAGCGAGTCACGCTCCGCTCCACCGCCTTCGCGACGGCCGTCTCGTCGCGTACGTCCGCCTCGATGGCGAGCAGCTGGTCGGATTGCGCCAGTCCGGCAAGGGTTTCGGTGTGGCGAGCCACCGCGACAACGGCTTCACCGGCCGCCAGCGCCTGAATTGCGAGTTCGCGGCCTATGCCCGAGGAGGCGCCGGTGATGAACCAGACTCGCGGGGTACTTCCTTCATTCGTCATGTTGTGACCGTAACGGTTTAGCACGCAACTCTTCAAGGGGTTGCCGCTAACAAGTTGCGACCGAATGGGCTAACCCGAATCAGGCGTTGGTATCGTGAAGGCATGGAGGCACCGCGGTGGAACGGCGATACGGCTGCTCTGGTGTTGTCGTTCGTCAACACCAGAGCCGACGGCGCGGGGAACGTCGAGATCTTCGGCACGGCTGCGGGATTCGCGCGGTGGGCGACCCAGCGCGGCTTGCTCGACACGGCCACCGTGGTGACCGACTCCGATGCGGTGGCCGCACGCGAGCTGCGCGACGCACTGGTCACGACATTGCTGACGCACGCGGGCGATCCGGATATCGGTGACGCCCAGGTCGCCGAGGCGGAACGTTACTTGCGGCAGGCCGGTGTCCGGTATCCGCTGACGACGGTCGTCACCGCGCAAACGGCGCAACTTCTCGCCGGCTCGTCCGGTGTGCCCGGCGTTCTGGGCAGTGTTCTCGCCGCGGTGACCGAGACGGCGCAGCGCGGGGACTGGATGCGGATCAAGGCATGCTGCAATCCCCCGTGCCACTTCGGCTTCGTCGATCGCACCCGCAACCGGGCGGCACGCTTTTGCAGTCCCGGATGCGGATCGCAGGTGTCGATGCGCGCGCTTCGGCAACGACGCAAGCAGGCCGATCCGGCCGCCGCGGGCGAATCCGCTTCGGGGCGTGCATAATCGCGCTGATTCTCGAAGTGACTTAAGGGGTTTTCATGGGTGGCTCATCGATCGCGTCGGTGTTCCTGCAGCGGGTGGTGTATCCGGTGCGCACGGCGATCAGCACCGTGCGGGGAATAGGGACCTTTACCCGCACGGGCCAATTCGGTGACGGGCGCGAGGCCGCGGTGCGCGATCACGTGCTGGCCCATGCCGAGCAGGGCGACCCGGACAGCGTGCTGGACGCGATCGACCGGTTCGCGCGTACGCGCAGCAATCTGGTGAATGTCGGCGACGAGAAGGGTCTGCTGCTGGATGCCGCGGTGCGCCGGGCGAATCCGACGCTGGCCCTGGAACTGGGCACGTACGTCGGCTACAGCGCGGTTCGCACGGCGCGAGTGCTGCCTGAGGGCGCGCGCCTGATCTCGGTCGAGTTCAGCGCCGCCAATGCCGAGGTGGCGCGCGCCATCATCGCGCACGCCGGGTTCGCGGATCGGGTGACAGTGGTGGTCGGCACCATCGGCGACGGCGGGGACACCATCCGCACGCTCGCCGAGGAGCACGGGATCACCGAGGGCGCGGTCGATTTCGTCTTCGTCGACCACGACAAGTCGGCGTACCTCGCCGATCTGAAGCACATCCTCGACGCGGGCTGGCTGCACCCCGGCACCATCGTGGTGGCCGACAATATGCGCATTCCCGGCGCGCCGGACTACCTGGCCTATATGCGGGGGGCCGAGGGCAAGTCCTGGCGCACCGTGGAGCACGACACCCACATCGAGTACCAGTCCCTGCTCAAGGACCGGGTGCTCGAGTCGGAATACCTGGGCTGACGCCGAACTCGCCGCGGCGGCGAAGGCGCTGTCCGCGGCAGCCCGGCCGACTCACTTCGAGTGGCCGGGCGACGCCGTGGCCAGCGCGCGGGTGATCGAGTCGGCGAGGGCCTTGATGTTCTCGGGCAGATCCAGATAGAAGTGGCCGCCTTCGAAGGTGGCGAGATCGAAATCGGCGGTGGTGAAGTCGCGCCACTGCCCGGCCTGGTCGGTCGAGGTGGTCGGGTCCGAGGAGCTGATCAGCGCGGTGATCGGCGTGCGCAGCGGTGCGCCGGTCTGGTGGCGGTAGGTCTCGACCGCGCGATAGTCGGTCCGGACCGCCGGGAGGACCAGATCGGCCAGCCCCGGCTCGTCGCGCAGGATGCGCACCGAGGCAGGATCATTCGACAGGCGTTCGAGTTCGGCGATGAGGCCCTCGTCCGGGCCCTCGTGCAGCCGCCCCGCCTCCTCGTGCACCGGTGCGGGACGGCCGGAGACGAACAGGTGCGTCACCTCGCGCCCGCCCGCCTCGACCCGGCGGGCGGTCTCGTAGGCGACGGTCGCGCCCATGCTGTGCCCGAAGATGGCCAGCCGCACGTCTTTCGGCCACGCCAGCAGGTCGGTGGCGGCGTGCCCGGCCAGCTCGGTGAGCGCGGGGACGGGCGGGTCGCCGAGACGGTCCTGCCGCCCGGGGTACTGCACGCCGAAGACCGCGGTGCCCGCGCCGAAGCGCCGGGCCAGTTGCCGGTAGGCGCCCACGGAGCCGCCGCCGGGCGGGAAGCACACCAGCACGGTCTCGGGGGCGGGATCGGGCCTCAGTTCGCGCAACCAAGTGGTTCCGGGGAGTCGATGGGCGCTCATCCGAACGAGTATGCCCCGAGATCTCGCGTCGGGCTCGCACGTGGTCCCGGCGTTAGAGTCGGCTCGTGGCCACCTACGACGCGCTGATTCGCGACTACGAGACCGGAATCGGGGTTGCCGGGACACCGGTGCCGCCGCTCGATCCGGGCGCGAATCTGGCTGCGACGCTGCCGGTCTGGGCGCTGGCGGGTGGCGCGGTCGCGGCCTTCGCCGGTGCGGCCGACCGGTGGCGCGACGTCTGCGGGGCGACGCCGCTGCGCAGCGTCGTCGATCCCGGCCGTGTCGCGGCCGCGTTCCAGAGCGACAAGCTGCTGCGGATCGATGGGCAGCAGCCGCGAATGTTCGCGGAGTTGTCGGGCTTCTTCCGGACCGCGGACGGCTGGGTGCGCACGCACGCCAACTACCCGCACCATCGGACACGCCTGCTGGCGGCGCTGGATCTGCCCGCCGAGACCGGGCCCGAGAATTTCGCCCGGCGGGTCGCGACGCTCACGGCCGCCGATATCGAACAGCGCGCCGCCGAGCACGCGGCCATCGCGTTCCGGGTGCGCACCGAGCAGGAGTGGGCCGACAGCCCGCAGGGCAAGGCCGCCGCGTCCGGCCCGCTGGTGGCGCTCGACGCCCGCGACGATCGGGGCGCACTCGACTCGCTCAGCGCGGCAACGGCAATGCTGCCGCTGCGCGGGATCCGGGTGCTGGATCTGACCCGGGTGATCGCCGGTCCGGTGGCGACGCGAGCATTGGCCCTGCTGGGAGCCGATGTGTTGCGGATCGACCCGCCGGAACTGCCGGAGATCGACTGGCAGTTCCTGGACACCTGTCAGGGGAAGTGCTCCACTGTAGTCGATTTGCGCACCGGACTTCCGGTCTTTCACGAATTGATCAGCAATGCAGACATAATCATCTCGGGTTACCGACCGGGCACCTTGGAACGACTCGGAGTGCGGCCCGGCGATATTCGACCGGGAATTGTGCACGGCCGAGTTTCGGCGTGGGGTGAACAGGGCCCGTGGGGAGATCGGCGCGGTTTCGACAGCATCGTGCAGGCCACATCCGGAATTTCTCTGATCGAAGGCACGCGGGATAATTCACGCATCGAACCGGTCATGGGCGCCCTCCCCGCCCAGTCCCTCGACCACGCCAGCGGGTACCTGCTCGCGGCGGGCGTGCTGGACGCGCTGTGCGCGCGTCGCGCCGACGGTCGCGGGCGCGATGTCCGGGTCGCGCTGGCTCGCACCGCATCCTGGCTGATCACCGCGCCGGGCCGGACGCCCGGGCACGCGCCGGCGCAGGTCCCGGATCCGCGCTACGCGGTGACGCACGCGGCGGTGGCCACCGCGGGCCCGGCATTGAGCGAGTATCCGGACTTTCCATGGCCCGCTCCGGCCTACGGATCGAGCGTTCCCGAATGGAAAGCCCGACCGGACGGTTCGTAACTTCGCCGAATGTATACAAGCTGCTGCACGCACACCCGTAAGTGCATCCGCGAAATAGTCGAATTGCCTTGCAATGCAGCGCTTTCGACACGCCGCACTTGTCCCACGTACGGCGTTAATAAATGAGACCCTGAAACCGACATCAAAATTGTCGACCCGTATGTCGACATGCGGATGGAGGACGTCACCGTGGACACACCTGCTCCCTTGCTCACCGCCGCCAGCGACGCCGGCGCCACCAAGGTAGGGAGACGGGAATGGGCCGGACTGTCGGTGCTCGCACTGGCGTGCCTGGTCTACTCGATGGACCTGACGGTCCTGCACCTGGCGGTACCGCAGATCAGCGAGGTCCTGCGGCCGACCAGTTCCCAATTGCTGTGGATCATCGACGTTTACGGATTTCTCGTCGCGGGTTTGCTGCTCACCATGGGCACCATCGGCGACCGCATCGGCCGCCGCCGGTTGCTGATGGTCGGAGCGGCCGCGTTCGCGGCGATCTCGGTGATCGCGGCCTTCGCGCCGTCCGCGCCGGTGCTCATCGCCTGCCGGGCGCTGCTCGGCGTCGCCGGGGCCACCCTCGCGCCCTCCACACTCTCGTTGATCTTCACCATGTTTCGCGACCCGGGGCAACGGTCGGTGGCCGTCGGGGTGTGGGTGGGCTCCTACTCGGTCGGCGGCTCCATCGGGCCGCTCGCGGGTGGGCTGATGCTCGAACACTTCTGGTGGGGGTCGGTGTTCCTACTCGCGGTGCCGGTCATGGTGCTGCTGATCGTGCTCGCGCCCCGGGTGCTGCCCGAATTCCGCGATCCCGACGCGGGCCGCCTCGATCCGGTGAGCGCCGCACTGTGCACGGCGGCGGTGCTCCTGGTGGTGTTCGGCATGAAGCAGGCCGCGCAGGACGGACCCGGACCGATCGCGCTCGCGGCGCTGACCACGGGCATCGCGATCGGGGTGATCTTCGTTCGGCGGCAGCTCAACACGCCGGAACCGATGCTGAATCTACGCCTGTTCCGACTAGGCAGCTTCCGGACCGCGCTGACCATCAATATGGTGGCAATCTTCGTCGCGTTCGGATACGCCCTGTTCGTGGGCCAGTACTTCCAGCTGGTGCTGGGCATGTCGCCGCTGCGCGCCGGCCTGGCCACCATCCCGGCGGGCCTGGGCTTCATGGTCGGTTCGCAATTGGGGCCGCGCATCATGAAAGTGGTGCGGCCCGCCTACATGATCGGCGTGGGCATGGCCCTGGCCGCCTGCGGACTGCTACTGCTCACCCAGATCACCACCTCGGGCGGGGTGGAGCTCACTATCGTGGCGTCGCTGCTGGTGTCGTTCGGTCTGGCACCGGTTTTCGGGGTGACCACCGAGCTCATCGTCGGCACCGCGCCGCCGGAGCAGGCGGGAGCCGCCTCCGGGCTCTCGGAGACCGGGGCCGAATTCGGTGGCGCGCTCGGGATCTCCATCCTGGGCAGCATCAGCATCGCCATCTACCGCCGCCGGCTCAATGCCGATCTGCCCTACGGCTTGTCAGACCCCGATGCGCGCGCGGCGCGCGACACGCTCGGCGCGGCGCTCGAGGTGGCCCGGACCATGCCGGGCAAGCTGGGCAGCACCGTCGCCGAGGCGGCCAAGCACGCCTTCCTCACCGGCATGCACCTGACCTCGGCGATCGCGGCGGGGGCCGCGCTCCTGCTGGCCGTCATCGCCGTCACCCGGCTGCGGCACGTACCGCCGAGCTGAGATCACTTCCCGCGGATCGCCGCGACCGCGGTCGTCAGTTCGTCGCCGTCGATCCAATCCGCGCCGGGAGCGATGATCATTTGCACGGCCAGGCCCTGGAACAGCACGAACAGCAGCTTGGCGACCGCAGCGGCCTGATCGTCGCTCAGGTCGGAATGCACCGCCTGAACCGAGGCCGCGATGTCCTGGTGCGCGTTCGCACTCGCCTCGGCCATGAAGATCTGTTGCGCGGGATCGCGCGCGATCTGCAGACCGTTCTCGGTGCTGAGCAGCAGGCCGTCGCGATTGCTCTGGATCACGTCGACGAAGCCGTTCCAGGTGGCGGCCAACGACTCCCAGAGGGTGCGCCCCTCCCCCGCGTCGCGAATGGCCGCGTCCATGCCGTCACCGATCTCGGTGCCGACGCCCATGGTGATGGCCTCGGTGACCAACTGGTCCTTGGAGCCGAAGTGATAACCGATGGCGGCGAGGCTGACTCCGGCGGCGGTGGCGATGTCGCGGGCGGTCACCTTGGCCAGGCCGCGCTCCAGGACGGCCTGGCGCGCACCCGCCAGCAGGTCTTCTCGATTTCCCATCCCCCCACCCTAGCAGCGTCTTAGACATTCGTTCCAGACACCCGTATCAAAATCGGGTGGCATCCGTCCGGCTACCCTCGGACCTGTGCGGCAGAAGATCCTCATGGACAACGACACCGGCATCGATGACGCCCTCGGTCTGCTCTACCTGCTCGCCTCCCCCGAGGCCGAGATCATCGGAATCGCCTCCACTGCGGGCAATGTGCCCGCACCGCAGGTCGCGGCCAATAATCTGGCGCTACTCGAGCTCGCGCGGGCCCCGGAAATCGAAGTGACACAAGGGGCGTTGACGCCCCTGGCGGTGCCACTGCGCACCACCGAGGACACGCACGGGCCGCAGGGGGTCGGGTACGCCGAGCTGCCGCCGAGCACGCGGACCCTGTCGAATCGGCCGGCCGCGCAGCTGTGGGTCGACCTGGCCCGCGAGCACCCCGGCGAGATCGTCGGCCTGTGCACCGGTCCGCTCACCAATCTCGCATTGGCGCTGCGCATGGAACCGCAACTGCCGCAGCTGCTCCGGCGGCTGGTCATCATGGGCGGGGCGTTCAATCACCCGGGCAACACCACCCCCACCAACGAGTGGAACGTGCACGTGGACCCGGAGGCGGCCAAGGAGGTCTTCGACGCCTTCTCCGCCGCGCCCGCCGACCGCCGCCCGATCGTGTGCGCCCTCGACATCACCGAGACCATCGAGATGAAGCCCCCGCACCTGGCGCTGCTGGCCGAACGGGCCGGCAGCACACCGGCGGAGCTGGTCACCGAGGACGATCCGCCGCACGCCCGCTCGAAGGCGAGCAATCCGCTGGTGCGGTTCCTCACCGACGCGGTGCGCTTCTACTTCGACTTCCACAAGCTCTACGACCAGGGCTATCTGGCGCACATGCACGACCCGTTCGCGGCGGCGGTGGCACTGGACCCGAGCCTGGCCGTCACCAAGCCCGCGACGGTCGACGTGGAGTTGACCGGAACCCTCACCCGCGCCACCACGGTGGCCGACTGGTCGGGGATGTGGGGCCGGGAACCCAACGCGGACATCGTGGTCGCGACCGGGCCCGAGGAGTTCTTCGAGCGGCTGATCGGCCGCGTCGGCGATTACGCGCGAACGGTGTTCGCGGAAGGAGATACCGACCGGTGACCGGCGGAACAGACCTCGACTACGTCACCGGATTCCGCGAGCGGCTCGGCCCGCCCGGAATCATCGACGTGCACACGCATTTCATGCCCGAGCGGGTGCTGCGCAAGGTGTGGACCTACTTCGACACCGCCGGACCGCTGGTGGGCCATCGTGAATGGCCGATCACCTACCGCGACGAGGAGCAGGTGCGGCTGAAAACGCTGCGGGGGTTCGGGGTCAGCGCCTTCACCTCGATGATCTATCCACACAAACCGAACATGGCGGCCTGGCTCAACAGCTGGTCCGCCGACTTCGCCGCCCGCACACCGGACTGCCTGCACACCTCGACCTTCTATCCGGAGCCGGGCGCGCCCGAATACGTGCGCGCGGCACTGGAGGCCGGAACGCGAATCTTCAAGCTGCACATCCAGGTCGGCCACCACCACCCGGCCGATCCGCTGCTGGACCAGGTGTGGGGCCTGATCCAGGACGCGGGCACACCGGTCGTGATCCACTGCGGATCCGGGCCCGCCGCCGGGGAATTCACCGGTCCCGAGCCCATCGAGGCCCTGCTGCGGCGCTTCCCGCGACTACGGCTGATCATCGCGCACATGGGCGCTCCGGAGTACCGCGAGTTCCTCGACATCGCCCAGGCTCATGACGGCGTCCTGCTCGACACCACCATGACCTTCACCGACTTCTTCGAGGCCGCCGACCCCTTCCCCACCGCCGAACTCCCCCGTGTCCGCGATCTGGGCGACCGCATCCTGTTCGGCAGCGACTTCCCGAACGTCCCCTACCCGTACGGCCACGCGCTGTTCGCGCTGGAACGCCTGGACCTCGGCGACGACTGGCTGCGCGCGGTCTGTCACGATAACGCGGCACGCGTGTTCACTCTCGGATAGCACCTCACGTCCTGGCGATATCGAGAAAGGCGGGCCGGTCATGCGGTTGGTCGCGGAAATCCTCGTCGGATTGCTCGCCGCGTTGCACGTCTACATCCTGGTCATGGAGATGTTCCTGTGGACCACGCCCCGGGTTCGCGCGAACTTCGGCACCACCGCCGAGTTCGCCGAGGAGACCAAGGTGCTGGCCGCCAATCAGGGCCTCTACAACGGTTTCCTGGCCGCGGGCCTGATCTGGGGTCTGATCGCGTCCGATCCGGTCGGGCAGGCCGCGAAGATCTTCTTCGCGGCCTGCGTGGTGGTGGCCGGACTCTACGGCGCGGCCACCGCGAGCCAGCGGATCCTGTTCGCCCAGGCGGTGCCGGGCGCGATCACGCTGGCCGCGGTGCTGCTGGCCGGGTAGCGGCTAGCCGCCGGAGACGCTGAGCGCGATCTTGGCGTTGCGGCCCGGCCGTTCGCTGGCCGCGGCCGCCTCGGCGGCCTGCTCGAGCGGGTAGGCGGTCTCGACGGACAGATCCAGCACGCCCTGCGCGGCAAGGGTGACCAGTTCTGCGATGAGGCGGCGGCGCTCCTCGCCACCGATCTCCTCGGCCCGCTTCGAGCCCCAGAAGCCCTTCACCACGGCCTGTTTGAAGATGATCGGGCCGGGGTTGAGCACCAGCGGCTGACCGGAGAGCGCACCGAACGTGATCAGCTCGCCGCGCGGCGCCAGCACCGTGAGCAGATCATTGGCGGCCTTACCGCTGACCTGGTCGACCGCGCGCACGATCGGCTCACCGCCGGTGACCTCGGCGGCCCGCTCGACCCAGTCCGCGGACTCGGTGTCGAGCACAGGTTCGAAACTCAGCTCTCGCAAGGACTTCGCCGCGGACTCGCTGCGCACCAGATTGAGCACCCGCACGCCGCGGGCACGGGCCAGCAGGTTCAGCAGGCGACCGACCGCACCGTTGGCGGCATTGATCGTGATCCATTGCCCGGGTTCGACATTCAGGTCCTCGAGCAGCATGAGCGCGCTCAGCGGCATGGCCAGCAGCTGGCTCGCGGTCGCGTCGGACACCGAGTCCGGCACCGGCACCACCCCGCCCGCCTTGGCGACGAAGTACTCCGCCCACGCGCCCTGCACACCCGAGACCGTCACGCGCTGACCGGCTTCCAGGCCGGTGACACCCTCGCCGAGGGCGTCGATGCGGCCGACGGCCTCGGTGCCGGGGACGGCGGGCAGCTCCGGCCGGTAGCCGTAGATGCCGCGAATGATGGCCAGGTCGTGATTGTGGATGGGGGCCAGGGTCGTCGCGATGCGCACCTCGCCCGAGCCGGGTTCGGGCAGCGGCCGTTCGGACGTGGTCAGCACGTCCTTCGGCTCGCCGAATGCTTCGATGACCACCGCGCGCATGGGAGCGTTCATCAGGGGTTCTCCTTCGATCGGGGGTGGGCGGCCAAGGCCGCGGTGAGCCGTTGCAGGGTCGTCCGCAGGTCGGCCAGTTCGGTGGTGGACATGCCGGAGATCTCCTCGGCTCGTCCGGGGATGTGGCAGGCGGCCGCGCGCAGGTCGCGGCCGCGGTCGGTCAGGCTGATCCGGACGCGACGTTCGTCGATCGTGGAGCGGCGACGGGTCACGAAGCCCGCCGTTTCGAGGCGCTTCAGCAGGGGTGAGAGCGTGCCCGAGTCCAGGTCCAGTGCCGCGCACAGCTCGCTGACAGTTCGCTCGTCGCGCTGCCAGAGCGCGGCCAGGACCAGATATTGCGGATAGG
This sequence comes from Nocardia sp. NPDC059764, assembly GCF_042732555.1. Taxonomy (NCBI): domain Bacteria; kingdom Bacillati; phylum Actinomycetota; class Actinomycetes; order Mycobacteriales; family Nocardiaceae; genus Nocardia; species Nocardia sp. NPDC059764. The sequence continues at coordinate 11,065 of NZ_JBHWHH010000107.1, read as the reverse complement.
TGATGCCGAACGCGTCGAGCTTGGACCGGTACAACCCGGTCATCGCCCGCGACGCCGCGTACAGCGCGAAGCACAGCTGGTTCTCCAGCGCCTGCTCATCGGTCACGCACAACACGGTAGCCAGAAATTAGATTGTGCACAATCTATCTGTCGGTCTGCTCCGTCACACCGGCAGCGCGGAGACGATGCATGGCGATAGCTATCGGGTTTGTCCGGCAAACCGCTGACAATCGGGATACGTTGCCCTGGAACGCGTTCCAATAGAGGCACGCCGAACAGCGGGGAGTTGCAATGACGCATGAGGTAGTGAGCCGGATCGAGGAGCTGTCCGGACAGCTCGCGGCGACTGCCCCGGAAACCGAGCGGCTGGGGAAGCTCTCCGACGAGAGCGTGAAGCTGCTCCGCCAGACCGGCATCATGCGGATGCTGCAGCCGACCGAGTACGGCGGCCTGGCCGCGCACCCGCGCGACTACGCCGAGGCGGTCATGGCCGTGTCCAAGCACTGCGGCTCCACCGGATGGGTGACCGGCGTGGTCGGCGCGCACCCGTGGGAAATGGCGCTGATGGACCGCCGGCTGCAGGACGAGGTGTGGGGCGAGAACCCCGAAACCTGGATCGCCTCGCCGTACGCGGTGATGGGCGTCGCGAAGCAGACCGACGGCGGTTACACGCTGAACGGGCGCTGGGCCTTCTCCTCCGGCACCGACCACTGCGACTGGATCTTCCTGGGCGCGTTGCTCGCCGACCCCGAGGGGAATCCGGTGATGCCCCCGAGCGTGCTGCACGTGGTGCTGCCGCGCAAGGACTACACCATCGTCGACGACTCCTGGGACGTCATCGGGCTGCAAGGCACCGGGTCCAAGGACATCATCGTCGACGGCGCGTTCATTCCGGCCTACCGGACCATCGAGATGGAGGCGGTCGCCGAAGGCGAGCTGGCCGCCGAGCGCGCGGGCCGCACCGACACCGTCTACAAACTGCCGTTCTGGTCGATGTTCCCGCTCGGCATCACCGCCGCGGTCATCGGTATCGCCGAGGGCGCGCTCGCGGCCCACCTCGACTACCAGCGCAATCGCGTCACCGCCACGGGCACCATGATCAAGGACGACCCGATCGTGCTGTCGGCCATCTCCGAGGCCGCCGCCGATATCGCCGCCTCCCGCGGTCAGCTACTCGACGGCATCAGCCGCCTCTACGATCTCGCCGACGCGGGCAAGCCCATCTCGTTCGAGGACCGATCCGTGGTGCGCCGCAATCAAGTTCGCTGCGCGTGGCGGGCGGTGGCGGCGGTGGACCAGATCTTCGCGCGGTCCGGCGGCAACGCGGCGCGGCGGCAGAACGTCATGCAGCGGTTCTGGCGCGACGCGCACGTGGGGTTGCAGCACGCCATCCACACGCCCGGATCGATCTACCACTCGACGGCGCTGACCACGATGGGCCTGGAGCCCGAGGGCCCGCTGCGCATGATGATCTGACATCCTCGGCGCGGTCCGATAGCTGCCAGGATGCTGCCGTCGGACCGCGCGCCCTTACCCGTTTCGCCCACCGCGAAACCCATCGGCGGCGAACACGCGTGCTGATGTCAAAAAATCGGCACCAGCAGCGGGATACTCACTGTCATGCATCGGCTGACGCGCTCCCTCGTTGCCCTGATCGCCATATTTGCCGCCCTGGTGCCAGCATCCGCACACGCCGACCCCGGCGGCGGTTCCGGCATCGTGGACGTGCGGCCGCTCGGCGGACGCCAGTACGAGGTGACCGTCTACTCCGCGGCCATGGGACGCAACATCCCGGTCTGGGTGTCACACCCCGACGGTCCGGCCCCCGCGCTGTACCTGCTCAACGCGGTCGACGGCGGTGAATCCGGCGGACCCTGGTCCAATCGCACCGATGTCGCCCAGTTCTTCGCCGACAAGCCGGTCAACGTCGTCACCCCGATCGGCGGGCGCGCCAGTTTCTACACCGACTGGATCTCCGACGATCCGACGCTGGGCCGCAACAAATGGTCCACCTTCCTGATCCACGAACTGCCGCCGCTGCTGGAATCCCACTTCCAGATGACCGGGCGCAACGCGATCGCGGGCGCGTCCATGTCCGCGACCTCGGCGCTGAATCTCGCCATCGAAGCGCCCGGCATGTACCAGGCGGTCGGGGCCTACAGCGGCTGCCCGCGCACCACTGACGCGGTGGCCCGCAGTTTCGTGCACTCCGAGCTCAGCCTGTTCCGGGCCAACGCCGCCAATATGTGGGGGCCCGACAACAATCCGGCCTGGGACGCCCACGATCCGGTGATCAACGCGGATCGGCTGCGCGGAGTGGCGCTCTACGTCTCGGCGGGCAATGGCGCGCCGGGCGTGCACGATTCCCTCGCGGACCCGAGCATCGGCGGGAACGTGGCCACGCTGACCGATCGCATGGCGGTGGGCGGGGTCATGGAGACGGTGGTCCGCAGCTGTACGGACTCGCTGGTCACCCGGCTCGGGGAGCTGGGGATTCCGGCGCAGGTCGCCTACCGGAACGGCACGCACGCCTGGCCGTATTGGCAGGATGACGTGCACGATTCCTGGCCGCTGATCGCCGACGCCCTGGGGGTTTAGCCGGCGGGCGGGACAGGCCAGGTGATTTCGAGGTCCTGGACCTCGAAGCCCTGCGGGAAGCGATAGGTGCGAGGCATACCGGCCCGGCCGCCATGGCGTTCGTAGAACGCGATGGCGGCCGTATTGTCTTCCAGCACTTCCAGATACACCGGGTGGCCGGGGAATTCGGCGGCGGCCCACTCGAATCCGTGACGCAGCAGCCGCGTCCCGATGCCGCCGCGCTCGAGGGCCGGGCTGACGTGCAGATTGTCGATCAGGACGCGACCGTCCGGCTGCAGCGCCAGATAGATGAATCCCAGCAGTTCCGAGCCGGATTCGGCGACGAAGAGCCTGCCGGGCGCGACCTCGGCGGTCAGCCGGGACAGCCACATGGCCTTGTGGTCAGCGGCCAGCGCCCCGTCCAGATACGCCCCGGGCATGATCCCGACGTAGGCGGTGCGCCAGCTGGCGGTGTGCAGCGTGGCGACCGCGTCCGCGTCGGAGGCGCGACCGGGGCGGATCCGGATGGTCATGGCTGTCAGGGCCGTTCGTCGAAGGCCCGCAGGATCTCCTCGGCGGCCAGCGCCGGGGTGAGGGAGCCGTCGCGGATCTGCTTCTCCACCGGGGCCTTCAGGGCCTTGACGGCCGGGTTGTCGGACAGGCGGCGCAGCAGGTTGTCGTGCACCATCGTCCAGGTCCAGTCGACCTGCTGGCGGCGGCGCTTCTCGGCGAACTCCCCCGCCTCGGTCAGCACCCGGCGGTGGGTGAGCACGGCATCCCAGAACGTGTCCAGGCCGGTGCCGTTCAGGCCGGACATGGTGAGAACCGGTGGCCGCCACAGCGATTCGCGCGGGTGCACGAGCCGCATGGCGCCCTGGAGTTCGCGGGCGGCGGCCTTGGCCTCGAGCTCGTGGCGGCCGTCGGCCTTGTTCACGGCCACCAGGTCGGCGAGTTCGAGCACACCCTTCTTGATGCCCTGCAGCTGGTCGCCGGTGCGAGCCAGGGTGAGGAAGCAGAAGACGTCGACCATATTGGCGACGGTGACCTCGGACTGGCCGACACCGACGGTCTCCACCAGGATCACGTCGTAGCCCGCGGCCTCGAGCAGCACGATGGTCTCGCGGGTCGCCTTGGCGACGCCGCCGAGGGTGCCCGCGGTCGGCGAGGGCCGGATGAACGCGTCGCGCTGCACCGACAGCCGTTCCATGCGGGTCTTGTCGCCCAGGATCGAGCCGCCGGTCAGGGTCGAGGACGGGTCGACGGCCAGCACCGCCACCCGATGGCCATGGCCGATCAGGTACATGCCGAGCGCGTCGATGAACGTCGACTTGCCGACACCGGGAACGCCGGTGATGCCCACGCGATTGGACAGCGCCCGGCCCGCGTCGGGGGTCAGCTTCAGCAGCAGCTGCTGAGCCAGTTCCCGATGGTCGCTCCGGGTGGATTCGACGAGGGTGATGGCGCGGGCCAGGCCGGCCCGCTCCCCCGCCCGCACCTGCGCGGCCAGCTGGTCGACGTCGATCACCCGGCGCGCCACGGGCGTGGCGGGCCGGACGCCGGGGCCGGGTCCGGGGACCCCGACACCGGCGGTGGTGCCGAGCCGGGGGTGGTTCTCGCCACCCCCGGTCGCGCGTGCGGCGTCGCTCATTCCGCTGCGCCGCTGCCGATCTCGTGGCCCAGCTGTGCGGCCAGCTTGCCGATCAGGTCGATCGCGGCGTCGGCGATGATGGTGCCGGGGCCGAAGATGCCCGCGGCGCCGGCGGCGTACAGCTCGTCGTAGTCACCGGGCGGGATGACACCGCCGACGGTGACCATGATGTCGGGACGGCCGACATCGGCCAGTGCCTGCCGCAGGGCGGGCACCAGCGTGAGATGGCCCGCGGCCAGCGACGACACGCCGACGACGTGCACGTCGTTGTCGGCCGCCTGCTGCGCCACCTCTTCGGGGGTCTGGAACAGCGGGCCCACGTCGACGTCCATGCCGAGGTCGGCGAAGGCGGTCGCGATCACCTTCTGGCCGCGGTCGTGGCCGTCCTGACCCATCTTGGCGATCAGGATGCGGGGGCGACGGCCCTCGGCTTCGGCGAACTCCTCGACCAGTTCGATGGCCTTGCTGATATTGGTCACCTTGCCCGCCTCCTCCCGGTAGACGCCGGAGAGCGTACGGATTTCGGCCTGGTGGCGGCCGTAGACCTTCTCCAGGGCATCGGAGATCTCACCGACGGTGGCCTTGGCGCGGGCCGCCGCGATGGCCAGGGCCATCAGGTTGTTCTCCATGCCGCCCTCGGTCGAGGCGGCCGCGCGGGTGAGCTCGGCCAGCGCCTGCTCCACCGCGGCCGAATCACGTTCGGCGCGCAGCTTTTCCAGCTTGGCGTTCTGCTCGGCGCGCACGCGCGAGTTCTCGACCTTGAGGACCTCGATCGGGGTGTCTTCCTCGACCAGGTACTTGTTGACGCCGATCACCGGCTGCTGGCCGGTGTCGATGCGGGCCTGCGTACGAGCCGCGGCCTCCTCGATGCGCAGCTTCGGGATGCCCTCCGAAATCGCCTGCGCCATACCGCCGTGCGCCTCGATCTCGGCGATGTGGGCGCGGGCGCGCTCGGCCAGCTGGTGGGTCAGCCACTCCACGTAGTACGAGCCGCCCCACGGGTCGGCCGGACGGGTGGTGTTGGACTCCTGCTGGATGAGCAGCTGGGTGTTGCGGGCGATGCGGGCGGAGAAGTCCGTCGGCAGGGCCAGCGCCTCGTCGAGCGCGTTGGTGTGCAGCGACTGGGTGTGGCCCTGGGTGGCGGCCATGGCCTCCACGCAGGTGCGCGCGACGTTGTTGAACACGTCCTGCGCGGTCAGCGACCAGCCCGAGGTCTGCGAGTGGGTGCGCAGCGCGAGGGACTTGGAGTTCTTCGGCTCGAACTTGGCGACCAGCTCGTTCCAGAGCAGGCGGCCCGCACGGAGTTTCGCGACCTCCATGAAGAAGTTCATGCCGATGGCCCAGAAGAACGACAGTCGCGGCGCGAACTTGTCGACCTCCATACCCGCGTCCAGACCGGCCTTGATGTACTCCACGCCGTCGGCGAGGGTGTAGGCCAGCTCCAGGTCGGCGGTCGCGCCGGCTTCCTGGATGTGGTAGCCGGAGATGGAGATCGAGTTGAACTTCGGCATCTTCGCGGAGGTGTAGGCGAAGATGTCGGAGATGATCCGCATCGAGGGCTTGGGCGGGTAGATGTAGGTGTTGCGGACCATGAACTCCTTCAGAATGTCGTTCTGAATGGTTCCGGCCAGCTGCTCGGGCGCGACGCCCTGCTCCTCGGCGGCGACGACGTAGAGCGCCAGGATCGGCAGCACCGCGCCGTTCATGGTCATCGACACCGAAACCTGGTCCAGCGGAATCTGATCGAACAGTTCGCGCATGTCGAGGATGGAGTCGATGGCGACACCGGCCATGCCGACGTCACCGGTGACGCGCGGGTGGTCGGAGTCGTAGCCGCGGTGGGTCGCCAGGTCGAAGGCGACCGACAGGCCCTTCTGACCCGACTGCAGGTTGCGGCGGTAGAAGGCGTTGGAGTCCGCGGCGGTGGAGAAGCCCGCGTACTGGCGGATGGTCCACGGCTGGTTCACGTACATGGTCGGGTAGGGACCGCGCACGAACGGCGCGATGCCCGGCACGCTGTCGAGGGGGTAGCCCTCGGCCACGATGGCGTCCCGGTCGGCCTTGGTGAAAACCGGCGGCACGTCGATGCCCTCGGGGGTCGACCAGGTCAGCTGTTCGGGCGCATAGTGATTGGCGGTCGCGGCGGTCTTGACGAACTCCTCGACCTGCGCGGCGCTGACCTCGGCGGGCGCGGTGTCGCCCTCGGTCAGGGATACTTCGGCGAAATTGCCGATCCGGTGCTTGATATCGCTCATCTTTACGCTCCCAGCTTCTCCAGCAGACCGGACAGAGCCGCCACCGCATCCATGCGCGCGGTCACGAAACCGTCGGGGCGCTGGGCGCCGGTCAGGTCCGCGACCGCCTTCTCGGGTCCGGCCAGCAGCACGGTGGTGACACCGGCCGCCCGCAATTCCTCCACCGCCGCGGCGGCGTCGGTGCCGTACCGCTTGTCCGAACCGCACAGCACCGCGATCGACGGACCGGCCTCGGTGACCGCCTCGATGCCGCCGGAGGCCAGCAGGTTGGTGGAGAAGGTGACACGAACATTGTTCTCCGACACCGGGCCCAGCGGAACCAGGCGCACCCGCGGGCGCGCGCCGTGGGCGGCCAGGTAGGCGTCGGAGCGATTGCGCAGCGCCTCGAAGGCGGCGCCGTAGCGGGCGGTGTCGTCGGCGCGCGCGGCCTCCGACAGCGGCTTCTCGCCCAGGTTCGGGAACTCGTTGACACCGGTGACGGCCGTCTTGCGGTGCGCCACATCGGAATCGCGCCGGGCCTTGGTCTCGCCGATGCGCTCGGCGAGCAGACCCGCCTGCAGCGCGGCCAGGTAGCCACCGGCGGCCTCGATCTCCTGCATGAACTCCCACGCCTTGGCGGCGAGCTCATCGGTGAGCGACTCCACGTACCAGGAGCCCGCGCCCGGGTCCTGCACGTGGCCCAGGTGGGATTCCTCGAGCAGCAGCAGCTGGGTGTTGCGGGCCATCCGCTCGGAGAACGCCTGCGACACCTCGAGTTCCCCGGCGGGCAGGGCGGCGTCGAAGGGCAGCACGGTGACGATGTCGGCGCCGCCGACGCCCGCGCCGAACGCGGCGAGCGTGGTGCGCAGCATGTTCACCCATGGGTCGCGCTGGCTCATCATGGCCGCGGAGGTCACGGCCTGCTGCGGCGCGTTACCGGCGGACGGAGCGCCGCAGACGTGGGCCACGCGGGCCCAGAGCTTGCGGGCGGCACGGAACTTCGCGACCGTCTCGAACTGGTCGTCGGTGGCGGCGAAGCGGAACTCCAGCTGCCCCAGCGCATCCACGATGTCGGCGCCCGCGTCGGTGAGCGAGCGCAGGTACTCCAGGCCGGCGGCCACAGCCGCGCCCAGCTCCTGCGCGTCGGATGCGCCCGCGTTGTGGAAGGCCACGCCGCACACGGTGATCGCGCGGATGGTCTCCGGGCGGGCCACCGCCTGCTGGGCCAGCGCGACCGCGCCGTCCAGGTCGATGGCGGAGGTGCCCGCGAACAGGCTCGTCAGCGGGGTCGCGCCCAGCGAGACGCGGATGTCGGCGCGGTTCGGCACCGTGGTCGCGTTGGCCGCGGCGTACGCGTCGAGCACCGAGAACAGCTGGGCGGCGGCCTCATTGGCGGCCGGACCGGCGTCCAGGGTGAGCGGGGCCAGCTCGAACAGCAGGCCCCGCAGCGCGGTGGCCAGGCTCTCGACCGGGATGCCGCGCTCGGCGACGCCCAGCTGCACGGCGCTCACGCCGTTGTCGAGCGCGAACAGGATGTCGGCGTTGACGGCCTTGGCGTCCTTACCGGCGAACTTCTGGCTCACGAACCAGCCGCGGTGCACGTCGCGGGTGGCGTCGCCACCGCGCACGTAGGGGAACTGCCCGGGCAGCGGCTGCTCGGGCAGTTCGTCACGGCGCGTGTAGAGCGGGTTGACCGTCAGACCGTCATAGGTCGTGACCGCGAGCAGCTGCTCCGGCTCGTCCGGCAGTTCGCTCGCATCCACCCTGCGGGCCTTCGCCAGCACCCCGGCGACACCCTTGCGCCAGGCGGCATACTCGGGCACCGGATCGGTGTCCGAGTCGGAAGCAATCGGCATAGCTGCTGTTCCTTCTTCCACTCCCTGACCGCGGTGCCCGTTGGGCCGGCATTCGCGCAGATCAACGGTCACTTTGGTTAACGAGCATTCCTCGTCTTTCCCCTGATGCTAGCGGCACCCCCGTAATTGCCGTCTCCGGAGTCTCGCTACCAGCGGGTAACCTGGCGCGGTGCCAACAACCGTGAGCTCCCCGCTCGAGCGCGTATCCGGGCTGCTCAACCGCCTGCGCCAACCCCGCACCCTGGCCTTGCTGATCGGCTGCGGACTACTCTTCGCGCTCGCGGCCTTCGCGCCGCATCCGGCACCCCAGCAGATCCGGCAGTGGGCCGATTCGGTCGGGCCGATGCTGCCGCTGGTGTTCTTCGCGGTGCACACACTCGTGTGCGTAGCCCCGTTTCCCCGAACGATTTTCACACTCAGCGCGGGCATGCTGTTCGGGTCGACCGAGGGGCTGACACTCGCCATCACCGCCACCACATTGAGTGCGGTGCTGGCATTGTGGCTGGTGCGCGCGCTTGATCACGAGCGGGTCCGGGCCCGGCTCACCCATCCGACGGTGCAGGCGGTGGATACCCGGCTCGCCCGGCGGGGCTGGCTGGCGATCGGATCGTTGCGGCTCATCGCCTTCGCGCCGTTCTCGATCGTGAACTATTGCGCGGCACTGTCTTCCATCCGGTTCACGCCGTACCTGGCGGCCACCTTCCTCGGCATCATCCCGGGCACGGTGGGGACCGTGCTGCTCGGTGACGCTCTCACCAACCGGACCTCCCCCGCACAGATCATCGTCACCGTCGCGTGCCTGGCGGTGGGCGTGATCGGCCTGGTCGTGGACGCTCGCATGACGGTCGGTCAGGTGGACCCGACCTAAGAAATATTGCACCCACTCGAAGTATTGATTTCGACACTGCCGGCGCGGGTCGCTGCCCCGGAGGCCGGTCAGTCTCGCGCTGCCGCCCGGTCGGATACGAGGTGTGTGTCCAGGTACTGCCGGACCATGGTGGTCAGGGCGGCCAGCCGCATGGCGTCCAGTTCCGGCTGCGGGAAGGTGCCGGTGTGGATGGCGAAGCCGTCGAAGCAGAACACCACGATCGAGCCCAGGGCCAGGTTCTGTTCGGGGGTGAGTCCGCGGGTGGCGGGCAGGCCGCCGCCGGAGAGCAGGGCCGCGGCGTACTCGTCACGGACCGACGAGAGGTGTTCGCGCAGTTGCTCATCGGTGCGGGCCGCGATGGTCAGCTCCAGCCACACCGTATTGATGGGGTCGCGGGCGGCGTCGAGCCAGATCGCCAGCACCGCGTCGACGTCGCGCGGGTCGGGCAGTTCGGCGACATTCGCGCCGAAACGCTCGATCTGGCGGCGGCCGACCTCGGCCGCGGCGGCGGCCACCAGGTCGAACAGCGAGTCGAACCGGCCGAACAGTCCGCCGTGCGAGACGCCGGCACGCCTACACACCTCGTTGACCGTGAGCTTGGAGTAGCCCTTCTCGACGATCGCCCGAATGGCGGCCTCGATCAGCGCCTCCCGCGTCTCGGCGCGCCGCTGGGCCTGAGTCCGCCGTACGGCCGTCACGACACTCTCCTCCAGGCGCAACTCATATCCGATCAACCGATCGTTTTCCTGCGACCACGCTACCAACGTGCCCCCACCTGCTCACAGTCCACCGGCCACCGGCGTGATCCGCGCGAGGACGGTGGGATCCCCTCCTCCCCCCGCCCTCGCGTCTTCCATGGTCGGCCGCCGCGCCTACCCCGGGCAGCCTGCCGATACCACTGATCAACGAGGTGCCCGCACGCCGCACGAGCAAGGGGCACACCGGGATTGGCGCATCCGGAGCCGCGTCGGCGTGATCGGGTGCGCGGTGGCCTGGCCGCGCCGGAAGCGTACGCCAGGGCGGTCTGCCCGGCAGCGGCCACCAAGGTCAGCGCGAAATGACGACGGCGCTCGACCAGCGCGACCGGGCGGTGCTGACGGAGGTCTCCAAGGTCTATGACACCCCGACCGGCAGCACCGTCGCGCTGTCCCCCACCGATCTGGTCATCGAGCCCGGCGAGTTCGTGAGCGTCGCCGGGCCGTCCGGATGTGGCAAGACCACGCTGCTGCAACTGCTCGGCGGGTTCCTCGAACCCAGCACCGGCACCCTGCTGGTCGGCCAGGACCGCGTCGACGGGCCGAGCCCCGAACGCGGCGTCGTCTTCCAGTCGCCCACCCTGTACCCGTGGCTGACCGTCCGCGGCAATGTCGAGTTCGGCCCGAAGTGTCGTGGCGTGGACAAGAAGGCGCGGCGGGTCGTGGCGGACCGGCTGCTCGAGCTGGTCGGGCTCGGCGACGGCGGCAAGCGGCCCCACGAACTGTCCGGCGGGATGCAGCAGCGGGCGCAGATCGCGCGGGTGCTGGCCAACGATCCGCGCATCATCCTCATGGACGAACCGTTCGGCGCGCTGGATCAGCTGACCCGCGAGCGGTTGCAGGTGGAGTTGCTTCGACTGTGGCGCGAAGCCGGGAAAACCATTGTGTTCGTGACCCATTCGGTGGAGGAAGCGGTACCTGTCCACCCGGCTCCTGTCATGAGCGCCCGGCCGGGGCGCGTCATCGTGGACCGGGCCATCACTCTGCCCGGCGACGACGAGGACAGTGTCCTGGAGTTAGCTGTCACCGCGACGCCCGAATTCCAGGCTCTCAAGATCGAATTGGCGCAGGCGATCTACGAAGCCCACGCGTGATTGCATGAAATACGACAATGGCCCGTGCCGCAT